>JBDRWH010000108.1:0-6173 GCA_039802325.1 Caldifarciminota bacterium | reverse complement strand
TTCGCATCTATGGTGATAATCCCACGAGTCTGAAATTGCCAGGCAACTGAACCTTGAGTTCCAAGACTACCGTTGTGTCTTGAGAGGATGTGTTTGATTTCGCTGGTTGTGCGATTTCTGTTATCGGTTACTGCCTCAATCAGTATTGCCACACCATTTGGACCATATCCTTCATAAAGAACTTCTTCAAGGGTTTGTCCGTCATCAAGCTGGCCGGTTCCTCTTTTTATTGCCCGTTCAATGTTCTCGCTGGGCATATTTGCTGCTTTTGCCTCATCAATTGCTGTGCGCAGTCTTGGATTTGCGTTCGGATCGCCACCGCCGTGCCTTGCGGCAATGGTTATTTCCCTTATCAATCTTGTAAATATTCTTCCGCGGGCAGCATCAGCCCCGGCTTTCTTTCTCTTTATCTTTGCCCACTTAGAATGTCCTGACATAACACACTCCTTTTTTAATCATTATTAAGAGGTTATCGTAATAAATTCTAATTCAAATCACAATTAAAAGATCTTTTCTTATCTCTTAGATCATTTAGAGCCTTTTTCAAATATCAGATTGCCTCTTATGTATATATTTTAATCAAAAATCATGATAAGTCAAGGCCTCATATACTTGACATCATGATTTTCCCGCATAAAATTAGAAATAACAAAGGAGATAAAATGTTGAAATCATTCAAATTGGTTATTGTTTCTTTGATAATCTGTTGTTTTCTTATCACAGGCTGTGCCCCGGGCAATGAGCGCTGGAATCAGAGTATAAATCCCGGACACAAAGCAGGATTCTGGGCAGGGTTATGGCATGGGCTTATTCTCATCATCACTTTTGTGGTGAGCCTCTTCACCAAGGAGGTTGGAATATATGAAGTAAACAATGTTGGCTGGCCCTATAATCTTGGTTTTATCCTCGGACTTTGTTTTACAATCGGCGCTCCGTGGCGGTGGCGTCCCCATCGGCACTAAAACATATTCTGACAAAGGAGGAAAATATGTTTAATAAAGTTTGTAATATCATGATATTCTGTAGTATGTTATGTGCCCAGAGTTTCCTTAATATCAAGGTCAATACAGATAATACTACACAAATTCAAAACGAGCAACAGATTGTTATCAATCCGACAGATACCCTGAATTTTGTTGCGGATTGGCGTGATTTTCGGGTTGGTTATCGTCAGGTTGGGCATGCTGCATCAATGGATGGGGGAAGAACTTGGGTCGCAGAAACTCTGTTTGTTGAACCGACCTATATCTGGGATTCAGACCCGGGAATGACAGTTGATGCGAATGGCAACTTCTATGCGATTATTCTTTCTTTTAATTCTACATCTGAACCAAATGGCTATTTCTTATTTCAATCAACAGATAAAGGGATTACCTGGAGTGCACCAAGAACAGTGGTAAATGGTGTCCAGAATGTGTTTGAAGATAAGGAATTGATTGCTTGTGATAGAACTTCAAGTGCTTATACAGGAAGTCTTTATGTTGCCTGGGCAAGATTTTTGAATTACTCTACACCCGCAGTCTATTTTACTCGTTCCACAAATCAGGGATTTAATTGGTCAGCACCGATTCAGATAAGTGATACTCAGGGCAATTTACAATGGCCAGTGCCAGCAGTGGGTGCGAACGGTGAGGTCTATGTTGCCTGGTGTACCTATAATTCCATTAGATTTGACCGTTCCACAAACGGGGGTGTAAGTTTTGGAACCGACAGGACAGTGCAGAGTATTGCTTCAATGAATCGGTATGTCAAAGGCACAATACTCACCTTTTCATATCCGGCAATGGATGTTGATATAACAAATGGTCCTTATCGTGGTTATATTTATGTTGCTTATATGGATAATGGCAGTGATGGTTATCCTGATATGTTTTTCACCCGTTCCACTGACGGCGGGACTACCTGGAGCACAAAAGTACGGATAAATGATGATCCCGCAGGTAATAATAGAGATCAATTCCATCCGTGGCTTACTGTTGATAGAACTGGCTGTATTTCTGTTATCTTCTACGATTCGCGCAATGACCCCAATAACATACTTTGTGATTTGTATCTTGCTCAATCAACTGATGGTGGTGTGACCTGGCTTCCTAATGTACGGGTTACAAATGTTTCGTTTGATTTGAGAATTGGTTTTGATCAGAAGGACATTTTGCCTTATGACCCGAATAAGCCTTTGGTTGATCAGAGAGCAGGACTTATTGGTGAGTATAACGGAATTGCCGCTGCTTCAAAAGGAAATCCAGTGCCTATCTGGACTGACACGCGCAACGGAAACCAGGATACTTATGTTGGTGTTGTGGAAAATGTTGGATTACAAGAGCATTGTGCAAGAACGACTGAAAATGCGCTTGTGCTGAGAACAAATCCTGTAACTAAATGTGTCTTTCTTGAACTGAATTTGAAACGCAAACAGAATACGATATTGAAATTCTACAATTCACAGGGGCGGTTGGTTAAAAAGATCAACCTTGGGATTCTTAATCCAGGATGTCACAAATTCAAAATAGATCTTTCATGTCTTGCTGAGGGTGTTTACTTTGTTAGCATGGGCGGCGTGCAAGGAAAGTTTGTTCTTGTGAATTGAGAAGGTATCGCTGAGATCGAAAGTAAAAAGAATCTAATTTTACCTTTCAAAATGAACCTTGCAATTTTTATTTCAGGGCTTGCGGCAGTAATTAGCCAGACCTTACTCATTCGTGAAGGACTCGCATTCTTCTCGGGCAACGAATTGGTTTCAGGTATAGTATTGTGCTTCTGGTTATTATGGACTGGTCTGGGGAGTCTAATCTATTCAAAGATAGATCTTAAAATTGAGCCAAAGAAGAAATATGCAATCTTACTATTTTTACTCTGTCTTGCTCTGATTTTCTCTTTTGTATTCATTAGAATTGCTCCGAGAATATTTTCCCTTCCTTTTGGCGAGGTGATTGTGTTCCACAAAATAATCCTATTATCTTTTCTTACTTTATGCCCGACCTGTCTTATCATTGGCGCCTTGTTCCCCGCAGGTTCAGCAATTATCAAAGCACAAAAGGTTTATCTGATTGAAGGCATAGGTTCTTTTTTGGGCGGAATAATCCTGTCTTTTATTTTTATTAATATCCTTCCACCCTTTGGCATACTGGCTGTTCTAATTTCTTTATTACTATTTGCCGGATTGCTCTGTTTGAACAAGCGATTATTGCTTTGTCTTTGCATTGTTCCTCTGTTTTTTGTTGTCAGAATCAATGATATAGAGTTGTTCTTCAGAAAGATGCAAATGTCGGGTCAGAATCTTGTCGGTTTGTATGAATCCAGATACGGTACAATTGCCATTACCGAATCCGGCGACCAGAAAAATGTATACACAAGTGGTTTTTTTGATTTTGCCAGTCCTGATATATATACAGCTGAAGAGGCAGTTCACTATCCATTATTGATACACAAAAACCCTGAGAATGTCTTGCTCATTGGTGGCGGAATTGGCGGCGCCATAGAACAAGTTCTCAAGCATCAATGTGTCAAGAAACTGGTATATCTTGAACTTGACCCGAAGATCATTGAAATAGGCAAAAAATACATTAATCCTGTGGATTTAGATGGCAGATTGAGTATTGTGGCCAGTGATGGTAGATTTTATGTGAAAAACACCAATGAGAGATTTGATTGCATTATAATAAATCTTCCTGACCCGATAAATGTCCAGTTGAACAGATATTACACGAGAGAATTTTTTCACGAAGCAAAGAAGAAATTAAATTCTGGCGGTCTATTTTCCATAAGGGTAAACTATACCCCTGATATACTCAGCCCAATTTATGCACAATTTTTAGCCACGATCAATTATACACTCAAGCAGATTTTTAGGAACGTGTATATCCTGCCCGTAGCAAAGGCAACCTATGTTGCAATGGATTATGAAATTGAAGGAACAATCACAGATGTTTTGAAAAAGGAGATAGATAAGAGAAATCTGAACTTGATTTATGTAAATGATTACTTTTTTGATTACAATCTGACTGATGAGAGGATGGAGTATATCAAGACAAGCATTGGTCAATCAAAACCATTTATTAATGCTGACTTGAAACCTGTATGTTATTATTTTAATGCAGTGCTCTGGGGTGGTGTTGTTTCGCATAATTTGAAAAATCTTTTTGTTAAATTGTTCAGATTACAGCCAATTATATTTTTTCTGCCTCTGATTCTGACATTTTTGTTCTGGCGCCGCAGGTCAGTGATTTATTTTTCTGTTTTCTCGGTCGGTGCTACAGGTATCTCTGCTGAAATAGTACTTCTGATTTTGTTTCAGGTGTTTTACGGTTACGTTTATTACTGGTTAGGGATTATTATAGGGCTTTTTATGTTTGGTCTGGCATCGGGCACTTTTTCGTATATGAAAATTAGAAGTAGACATTCTGGCTTGAGCGGTAACAACATCAATTTACTATCAGGGATTCAGTTTTCGATCGCAGTATATTTCTTAATCATTGTGCTTGTTACTATGGCAAATTTACCGGGTGTGAATTATTTCATTGCAATTCTGATTTTCGTTGGCGGTTTCTTGGGGGGGTTCCATTTTCCATTGTGTATTGAAATTACGGGTAGTGAAAGGGCAGGGATTCTATATGGTCTTGACCTGTTAGGTGCAAGTTTGAGTGCAATCATCACCGCACTCATTCTCATTCCAATCATAGGTATCATATATACACTGTTTATATTTGTCCTTCTTAATATTCTTGTGGGTCTGGGCTTGCGATTTGCAAACAGGCAAGCAGAGGCTTATTGACACAGGATTGTTTTTAGGTACTATTAATTTATGTGTGGAAGATATGTGCTCCATGTCAGTCTTAGTGAGATAACTGAAGAATTTGAAATCTATGATGTGGATCTTGTCTGGGTGCCCAATTTTAATATTGCACCCGGAAACAATATACCGGCGGTTGTTAATGATAATCAAAATAAACTTTCGGCATTTCACTGGGGATTAATCCCCAGCTGGTCAAAAGACCAGAAAGTTGGTTTTAGAATGATAAATGCACGTGCGGAAACACTTGCCCAGAAGCCGTCTTTTTCCCGTATCTTGAAGACCCAGCGTTGCATTATTCCAGCAAGCGGATTTTATGAATGGCATACTGATGAAGAAAAGAAGACCAAAATTCCTTTCTATTTTCACTTGAAATCAGACAGATTAATGGGTTTTGCCGGGCTCTATGATTTATGGAGGTCACCTTCTGGAAAAATCATCAAATCCTGCACCATTGTCACAACTACCGCAAATGAACTGGTTGGACAGTATCATAATCGCATGCCAGTGATTCTTGAACCTGAAAAGAGAAAAATCTGGTTGGACAGGAAGGTTGATAATCCTGCGAATTTACTGCCTTTATTAAAACCATTTTCTTCCAAAGAAATGGAAGTATACGAAGTTTCAAAAATGGTCAATTCACCAAAAACAAATACACCTGACTGCATAAAGCCAAAAAGAGATTCTGCATAAGTGTTAGATTGAGACTGATTTTGCATTCTATATCAGATTAATATGTGCGATTTGAGCTGTGTTCAAATCCTTGTGGGAGCGGTTTCCAACCGCGATAGAAAGTTTTTAGGTATTGCCATTATCACATTTTTGTGTATAATAAATCAGGAGGATTTATGGAACCTTATCTTATAGAAATCGAGAATCCCGAAACGCATGACATTATTATTGTAGATATGGAAGGGCCATATCATAAGGAGAATGAGCGCCTCGGTGAGCACATCTACGGTGCAACACTGATAATTAATGGCACCCCCTATCATTTTGAGAAATATGTACCTGAACAGAACGAACTTACGAAATTTGAATATGAAAACGATGGGCGCCCCTCTTTTTCCGAAGGCAAATTCCTTTATCGTTTAGTACCATTTGTGGAATAAGATAGTGAAATGCGTGAATGACTAATAAGATATTGATATTTACCCTTGTTTGTATATACTTATTTGAAATCCTATGGTTGTTGATATAATCAGAAGAAACAAGTCGTTCGAAGAATCACCGATGACAAAACACAGCACAAGAATCTTACAGTATTTCGATAAATTGAAATTTGATGACAGTTGGAGTTTTCAAGGTTTAACACAAAAAGATACAAATTATATTACCCATGGCTATCATCGTTATCCCGCAAAATTCATACCGCAACTTGCGG
>JBDRWH010000107.1:0-6195 GCA_039802325.1 Caldifarciminota bacterium | reverse complement strand
TTTCACCTGTACTTTCTGTGAATTTTGATGTGCGTAATACAAGGGTTGGTACAAAAACTGATTATGACCATCTGGTTCTTGAAGTAAAGACAGATGGAACTATAAGCCCGGTTGAGGCAGTCGTTGAAGCGGCTAGTCTATTAAGACATCAGCTATCGTTTTTTGTTGACTTAGGAAAACCACTTCTGGCAATTGATGAGATGACTCAAAAGAGTATTGATGATTTGAGAAACGCGATTGGTAAGAAAGGACTGCAGTTGTTTGTGGAACCGCTATTTTCTTCCAAAGAACAACTTGATGCAGAACATCGCCGGATCAGAGAGATTTTGAAGAGAAGCATTGATGAACTTGAGATTTCTGTACGAACATCAAATTGTCTGAAGAACAAGAATATCAAAACTATTGGCGACCTTGTGCGGAAGAGTGGAAAAGAATTGCTTACCTATGATAATTTTGGTAGAAAATCTTTGAAGGAATTAGAAAAGATTTTGCACGGAATGGGATTACATCTGGAAATGGATGTGGATCGGTTTTTAAAAGAAGATATTTAGTATAATACAGGATATGGAGTAGCGATGAGACACGGAAGAAAACTAAAGAAGTTGGGTAGAAAAAAGGCGCACCGGTTAGCACTTTTGCGTAATTTGTGCCGTGCTCTATTTATCTTTGAGAAGATCAAGACAACCTTGCCCAAGGCAAAAGAAGCAAAGCGAATGGCAGAACGGCTAATTGAATTTGCCAAGGAGAATACACTTTCTGCCAGGAGATTTATTTACCGCTTTATTCCTGACCACAAACTTGTGAAAATTGTGTGTGATGAGATTGCGCCCAAGTTTGTAAATCGCCAGGGTGGTTATACAAGAATCTACAAACTTGGTCCCAGATTGGGTGATGGAGCAGAAATGGCGATTCTTGAATTAACTGAAAAGAGCGAACCAGGTGCGATAGATGAGCGGAGAAAACTCATTGAACACCGATACATGGCAAAAGAAGAGAAGAAAGAGAAGAAGCCCAAAAAAGAAAAACCCAGGAAAGAAGAGAAAAAAGAAAAAGAGACATCAAGAAAAGAGCCCAAACCTCAAAAAGAGAAGAAGACAAAAAAAGAAAAGAAACAGATTGCCAGGCAGGAAAAGCGAGAGAAAAAGCAGAAGAAAGGCAGGAAGAAGAAATAGTATGTTTTCAGCCCGTAGTTTCTACGGGCTTTTTTGTCTAATATGACAACCATTGGCATAGAAACCTCCTGTGACGAAACATCCATTGGAATAATACGCGATAACCTGGTTCTGGCAAATATTGTATCTTCTCAGATTGCCCATACAAAATTTGGTGGTGTTGTTCCAGAAATTGCCGCAAGGAATCATATAAAGATAATATTGCCTTTGACCAAAATGGCGCTTGAGGTGGCAAAAATCAAATTGAATGATATTGATTTGATTTCTGCAACCAGGGGTCCGGGTTTGTTAGGTTCGCTCTTGAGCGGGCTTTCTTTTGCAAAGGCACTGGCAATGGGTCTGCAAAAGCCATTCATTGGTGTCAATCATCTTGAGGGTCATATCTATGGACTTTTTTTCAATAAAAAACATCCTGTCTATCCTTATCTGGTTCTACTCGTTTCTGGAGGTCACACTGAAATCATTCTTGTAGAAAAAGAATTCAAGTATCAAACATTGGGAAGAACGCTTGATGATGCCTGTGGTGAGGCATTTGACAAAGTTGCAAAGATGCTTGGATTACCATATCCTGGTGGTCCTTACATAGAGAAAGCTGCTCGAAATGGAAACCCGGACAATATAAAATTTCCTGTGCCAAAGCCCAGAGGATTTAATTTCAGTTATGCAGGTCTGAAAACTGCAGTTCTGTACTATCTAAAAGAAAGCAAAGAATATAACATAAATGATATTTCTGCTTCATTCCAGGAATCTGCTCTGGAACATTTAGTCCAGGTGGTAAAACGGGCGGTTGAATTCACCAAGGTTAAAAACCTTGGTATTGTTGGCGGAGTTTCTGTAAACAGGAGACTGGCGGAAAAATTCAGGAAACTCACTGCGTCTATGAATTTGAAAATGTATATCCCGGAACTACAATTCTGTACTGATAATGGGGCGATGATTGCCCTTGCTGGACAAAGGCGATTTAAGAAATACGGTCCTTCAGAACTATCAATTGATGCCATTGCCCGTGAAGGTCTGGAAATGATCTCAAATGATTAGTACCTTGCGTAGGACTCATTCTTTTCTCTTGTTTAGTTTCGACGTGTAAACTTCTTATCTACTACAATGACATCATTGCATAAGTCTGTCCATACACAAAGCAAGTTCTTGGAGCCAGTCGAACATACGGATCGTTTGATTCAAGCGCTTAAGTCACGTGGCGATATATATGTCATGATTGGAGATTTCAGAAAAGCAATGAGTGATTACAAATTGATCCGTCGCTTCAAAAATTTTGTCTTTCTGGGTGAAATGGGAATCAGTGAGGTTTACGAGAAAATGGGTAGATACATGCTGTCATTTGAACATATTAGAAAGGCTTCAGATTATTGTTTTGACGAGTTGATGAGCGTACAGATATTGAATCATATGATTTTTGTGCTGATAAGATTGGGAAGATTAAAAGAAGCGCAAAATAAGGGCAGTATTGTTCAAAGGTTAATCAGGGCAAGTAATATGAAGAAAGAGCAATCATACTCTTCAATGGCATATTGCTATTACAATTTTGGTGTTTTTTATCTTCAAACTGGTAGATTGAGTAAATCCTTGGATTTTACACTCAAAGGTATCCGTATTGCAATGAGTATCAGAGATTATCGCAGATTAGCACATTTGTATAACCTTATCAGTCTTATATACAAGCGAATGAACAAAAGAAAACTTTCCTTGTATTATGTGCAAAAAAGTTTGAAGTATTTCATTCAGATTGGTGATGTCAGTCAGATTGCAGGATGCTATAATAATCTTGCTAGTTTGATAGAACAGCCCAGAGAATCAATTTTCTATTATGAAAAAGCGCTTTCAATGTTTAAGCAGATTGGCTATAATATGGGGATTTTTGAGATTGCCCATAACCTTGCGAACAAATACCTTGCACTCGGGTTGTGCAGAAAAGCCTTTTCTGAATACAAGAACGCATATGATTTAAGTAAAGAGATGCATTATAAACTTGGGATTGCTAACAGTCTATGCGGATTAGGAACCACTGCAAAGTATCTTGGTGATTATCAGAATGCATTGAAATATGCAGTGCGGGCAATAGAAGTAAGTTCCGGAATTGATAACCGTGAAGGTCTTTTAGAAAACACATTTCTGATTGCGGGAATAAAACTGGAGATGAATGATAAAGATGCCTACGACTGGCTCAATAAAACACAGCGATTGTCAGAGAAAATGAATGATTTTGAAACGCTTGTTGAAATATTGTATGAAAAAATAGAATATCTGATTTTTAAGAGTAACTATTCTGCCCTTGGAGAAATAAAAGTGGAATTAGCGAGAATAAATCATCTGAAGTTTCGGCTGAGGAGTCGCATATTTTACAAAATATGTCATCTAAGGATCCTGGGTGTAAATAAAAGATTAATAAGTCAGGGGATATTACAGTCGCTAGAAGAAGAATTAGATAACATGCTAAAGGAAATTCAGTATCAGGATCTTATCTACTACATTTGTAAGGCATTATTTGATTACCATCTTCAAAATGATGTGTTCAAAGCCCGAAATATTTATGAACTTTTGAAGAGAAATATTGATGGAGATGAGATGGCGGATTTTTTCCCGACAGTTCTATTCCTTGGTGCGAAGTTGCGCCACCGCCTTGGTCAGCCAGCACTTTACCAGATAAGAGAGGCAATGAGTCGGGCACAGAAAATGGGAAAAAAACGGCTGATTGTTGAGATGAAGCGGTGGTTAATTTCAGAAAATATTACCTATTGACATCCATTTGGTTTTGAATATACTTTTTAATAGAAAAAGGAGTGTCCATGAAAATACACTTAAGTCTTAGCTTTGTATTAATTGTGATGTTCTCTAACCTTGCTTTCTCTACTGAGTATCTCGTGAGGGTGGATAATTTTCAGGATAGAAGTTTTCATGCTGTTGAGGTGATAGAAAACCATACCTTGATTATTGCGGATGAATTGGATATTTCAAGGCTTGTAAAAGGGAATATTCCATATACAATTCTTGACGAAAACCCCAGGCAGAAATACTATCAGATAGTTTACCTCTGGGCTGAAGATGTGGCAACGGTTGCTCAATATGGCGATATTATAGACCAGTTTGAAGATTGTGTATTGCTGCGTACAACAGAGGACAGGGTATTTGACCTTAATAAGCTCAGGGTTGAATTAAGAAGATTGACTTTTGACCCGATTAGATTTTTGAGTGAAGACCCTGCTCCAATAAAAGTAAATTCACTTGCGCCAGATACCTTGATTCAGAAAATGGTTGCTGCTGTTTCCCAGGATAGTATCCAGGCAGCAATATTAAGATTGCAAAGAATGTATACACGATATACCACAACCGATTCAAACAAGATTGTAGCTGTGAACTGGATTAGAAATAAATTGTTAAGCTATAATCTCGATAGCGTTTATTTCCAGTACTTCAGCAGTAATTATGGACCAAATGTTGTAGGAGTGAGAAAGGGCTATCTGTATCCGACCATTAAGAGGTATTGTTTGATTGGTGGTCATATGGATGATGTTCCTTCAAGCGGCTATGCACCAGGTGCTGATGATAATGCTTCAGGCACGGTAGCAATGCTTGAGGCAGCAAGGGTGATGAAGGACTATCTTTTTGAAAACACGGTTTACTATGTCGCATTTAATGCTGAAGAATTGGGATTGTACGGAAGTGACTCATTTGCAACCCGCGCCTATCGTAATGGTGATACAATTTTCGGTGTTCTCAATTATGATATGATCGGTTATGTCACGCCAGCAAATCCTAATCGTGATACGATGAATGCACATTATACGACTGCTGTCCCCAATTGTAGTCTTTTTGTTACCCAATTTTTCCAGGCAGTTGCGGACACCTATACGCAATTGAAAATAAGACAGGTTAGAAACACTGGAACGAGCGGCTCTTCTGACCATGCAAGTTTCTGGAAAAGGGGTTATAAGGCATTACTTGGCATTGAACGTGTATTAACACCTATGTATCATACAACCGGTGATACACTTGGTCCGCATTTATATACAAACTGTGGTGTTAATCATCTGCCATTTGCGACTCAGGTGATCAAGACTGGTGTTGCTGCCCTCGCAAAATTGGCGGTGCCAATTCACAGCGGTGTGGTGGTTGAGGAACAAGATGCAGGTGAAAGCGACAAATGTATTTCGGTGTTCCCCAGTGTAGGTAATAGGTTTGTAATTAGATATCACCGTGAAAATACTGACCGTGCGATGATTTTAGTGTACAATGCACTCGGACAGATTGTCAGTAACATTACCTATGTGAAAGGGAATTCTGTCGTGTGGAATGGCTGTAGAGACAACGGTGATTTATTACCTGCTGGAGTCTATTTTGTTGCGGTAAAGGCAGATAATAAGTTATTTGTCAGACGGATTACGCTGATTCGTTAGAGCCAGATTGCTAAATAAGAATTAATTATTCTAATTATCTTTTTTTTGCTATTTCATCAAGCCTTTGTTTTGCTTCGGGTACCTGGTCAAAAAATGCGTTAAGTTTCTCGCAGGGATATTCTTCGCAGTAGGCGCAATTAACGATTTTTTTCTGCATTGCACATTTTCTCATTTCACACATGGTTTCGCAATAGCCAATGTGTTTGCCGACAATCGTGCAACCATCACAGTTTATCTCTTCAGGCTTTAGTTCCACATTGAACATTTTTGACCATTCCTGTGCAGTCTTCTTTCGCAATGCATCGTCGTTGTTTTTCTTCGCAATGTATGCAGGACAGGAAGCACAATCAAGCCCGCAGTAGGCAATCAAATTTTCCATTTCATCTCCTTTTAGTAAGCATAATGGGATTATCATAAATGTCAATATATGGTTGATTCATCAAGACACCCTTGAAAAAAAATTTTTTGTGAGTATATTAATTCAAGTATGTTTCTAATATCTGATTTAAGTAAGGAGATGATATGAATATTAAACAAGAATCAGATTCAGATTTTCAACCGTATATAAGACCTGAAGAGAAGGTAAGTGAATTTACGATTCAAGCAGTTGT
>JBDRWH010000106.1:0-6229 GCA_039802325.1 Caldifarciminota bacterium | reverse complement strand
GCTTTTTACGGTGATATTCTGTCTTCCATTACGGACTATGGCGTGGTTATTACTCCTATAGAAAAATATGGTGGAATTGCTTTCTGGCAACATAAAAACTTTAATATTGGCTATGGAATAATCGTGAAGAAATTTGAACTGGGTATTATGGGTTCACCAGTGAAGGATCGCAACCGCTTTGGTGCAGGGATTGGTTATTCAACCTTCAATGCAAGAATTGATTTCTCGGGAATCATCAATAATGAAACAAATGTTAATGAAGGTTACAATTTCAATTTGAGACTGTTAAAACGAATAAGTGAATATGTCATTATTCCACGGTACTCTTTAGGCCTGCAATCTGAACCATACGATTATCAGAGCCACAATATCGGTATAACATTGCAGAGACTCATTCTTAATGATGGCTTTATCTTCTTGGGGATAGAAGGCTTATTGAGAGAAGGAGATATTGACCCAGATTTCGCTTATTGTTTTGCAGGTTTTGAACTTCCATTAAACAGAACATTTTACTTGAGAATGGGTGCCCGCGAAGAATTCAATGAGGATCTTATTCCTTCTAAGTGGCAATTTGAGCCGGGTATTGGCTTGCGCATAAGGGAGTTCAATATTGATTTTCACCTTAATCAGGAACGTTTGTTTGACAAAGATACTACTTTCTTCTGTTCATTTGGCCTGGATTTAAACTTCGGAAAATTCTAAGGAATGGTTTTGGGGTAAAGTTGCTGGTTTGTTTTTTATAACCAGCGTCCAAACCCACGAACCACAAACGATCTGTTAGGGGGTGTAGCTCAGCTGGGAGAGCAATGCGTTTGCAACGCATAGGTCGGCGGTTCGACTCCGCTCACCTCCAGTAAAGATCATCCCCTGTCATAAGGTATATATGATGAAATAGTATAAGGTAAATTTTACATCTATTGAAGGAGAATGTATTGAATTATACGGATTTTCAGGAAGATAAAGGACTTATAATAAATATTTTTGTTACGGGTAAGTGCAATGCCCGATGTCAGGAATGTATCAATCAAACGATCACGAATAATTCTAATTTGAACCTTGAAAATCTGGAAGTTGACCCTGAGCGTGACTTACATATTTTGAGAAATATCTTGCAGAAACATAATGACACGCCAGCAACAATTGCATTTTATGGTGGTGAGCCATTGCTCGAAGCCCACAGATTTATTCAAATAATCAAAGGTTTGGACAATAGCGGATACAGCAGCAGGATAAAGTATATGGTGTATACGAACGGAGAAAATCTCGTTGATTTCTTGAAGAACCATTCAGAGATTGCCAGGAGAATATGGTTATACGCAGTCTCAATTGATGGTGACGAAAATCAGCACAACCGTTTCAGGTTGGGCACGGATCTGAAAAGAATCAGGAAAAATTTAAGTTTTCTCAGAGAAAACTATCAGAGTAATGTGTTGATGTGGGCGACATTGAGAGAAGCACAGTCGTTGCTAAATTGCTTTGAAGAGTTTATGCGATTGTATAATAGTGGTCTGGTCAATCACTTTTTCTGGCACTGGCTTGAAACTCAAGAGGAATTCAAAGATTTTCCTACCTATTTCAAGAATTATACAGATGATTTAGAAACAGTTGTTGATAATTACCTATCCCACTTGCAAAAAGGGACTCTTTTGCCCATTGCTCATTTGAATGAACTGATTTTGTATCTTATTGCAAAGAAACAGCGAAGCCATACAGCGTGTGGTGCTGAATTAAGCACAAATTATGATCTGGTTGGTGGTGAGATCCTTGCTTGTGTGGATTTGCCCTTTGAACAGGGCAAGGAGTTAAAAAAGAATCCAGACAGATTACTATCTTTGAAGGAAAGCCTTGGATGTCGTGAATGTGCAATTCATTTTTATTGTGGTGGTCGTTGTCCGGTGCAGATCCTCTATGGCACAAAACTGCGAACCCGACAATACTGTGAACTACTAAGGGCACATGTTAAGATTGTTAAGAACAGATTACCGGAAATTCAGAGGATTCTGTTAGAAAAGAAGATCAGTCTTCACGATATTTATGATCGCTCAGCATTCATCGTTCGGTATACAGACGTGACCCCATAGTGCGCTATTTACCTTAGCAGATTCAAGAAGTTTTTAAAGAATATCTTTTCTACCATTTTTCTGGTGTAACCAGCTTTTATCAAATCGTTCAGAAGAATCTTATAACCTGACGGACACCCATATATTGGATCGTTTATACCGTCAAAATCACTGCCGATGCCAATTGAATCTATGCCAAAGTTGTCGCACAAATAGTTTATGTGGTCAACGACCATGTAATTGCCAAGGTGTTTTCTTGAGAAATTTATTGCTACAATACCTTGAAGTGATATAATAGCCCTTATCGCCTGATCATCAATATTCCTTATGAAAGGATTCAATGCCCTGATACACGAATGCGAGGCAAAAACAGGGTTCTCGGAGATTTTGCATATGTCAAGGACCGTTCTTGTTGAGGAGTGAGAAAGATCAAGCACTATGTCATAATTCTTGAGGAGCTTTACGAATTCTTTACCTCTTTTGGTAAGCCCTTTTTTATCATTGTCAAATGCTGAATGGGCAAATCTATTGGAATTATTCCAGGTGAGTGTAAAAACCCTCGCACCGAGTTCATAAAGCGTTTCAAACTGACAAAAGTTCTCATCAAAAATGTGTCCACCTTCAACACCGAGTATAATATTTGTTTTACTCAAATCAATTTTGTTAAAGTCATAGACAATATTTATGTTTTTCTTATCTTTTAGAAAGTTGATAGTACTGAGTAGCAATCTAATACTAACATCAAAAGGCTGTTTCTGCTTAGGATATACAAAATGGGCAAATATCACACCTGAAAAAATGGCAGGCTTTAGAATTGCTGGTTGGACATGATTAAATCTCTTTTTTTTGATATTCAATGGGGTGTCGCAGTGAAGATCAAAGACAGGAATCACTATGTTATTTTTTCAAAATCAGTGAATCAAATACTGTACCATCAGGCTTTATTGCCTTTAAATCTATGTTTCTCTTTGTTACTGTAACAAAGCAGAAATGGTGGGTTTTTTCAGAATACTCTGTCCAGTCGTTTTTTCCTACATCATACAAAGGTGCGCCACCACCAGCACATACAATATAGATGACACCATTGATTTCCTTTGTTCGTTCATAAGAATGGTCGTGTCCGCAGAAGACGATGTCCACTCCATATTTCTCAAAAACCGGACACCAGGTATCCCGCACTTTCAAATTGCTACCATGGCTACCTGATGAGTATGGAGGCCTGTGCAGGCTGACAAATATCCAGTCAATGCTGGTGTCAGTTGATAGAAAATTTAATTCATTGATAAGCCACTTTTTTTGGAGACCTTCCAATTCCGTCTCGGTGTTCAGAGAGATTATACATAAGTTTGCATAACGGACACTATAATAATCTTCTACTCCCGGTAAAACAAATAGAGAATCGTACTGCCAGAATGGTTTCTCATGATTTCCGATGGTAGGTAAAAACATTTTTTCAGAAAGCAACTGGCTTTCTATCGCAAAAAATGTTTTCCAATCATCCGGATTATATCCACTGGCAACAAAATCTCCAGTGTGAACGATAAATTCAAAGTTGTAATCTTGCATTCTATCAACCACTGCCTGATGGCTCACCGGGTCGCTTCGTGTATCACCGATAATAATAAAACTGAAGGAATCACTGGAAATCGGAAAAGTCTTAAATTGGTGAATTTGGCCATGGGGTAATACTTTGTAGTAGTATAAAGTACCAGGAACGAGATTATTAAGGATAATGTGATGATAATAGGTCTTCTCATTGATAGATATTGTATCTTCAAGAGAAGGAGTAATTCCAAAGGCAATTACACCGGGTTCCGTTTTTTCTGTATTCCAGTTCACGATTACTGATGTGGTTGGTGAAGATGTTGGAGTAAGATATGGTGGTGAATCAAATCCATAAAATTGCCTTTGTTCTAAACTGATAATCTGACTGAATAGAAATGGATAAACAAGAATGATAGATTGCAATAATTTCTGCACGAAAGAAATTATACATAAATTGTTAGTAGTGTCAATATAAGACAATTTTCAATAATTTCTCTAATTTTGGCAGAGATTTCAATCCGCAATTTGAATCGGTGGGATAAAATGTTGAGAAAAATGGCAGTGTTTATTTTTATTGACTTTTTAGGAATTTTGTGTAAAATATTTTGATGGCCAGAAAGGTGGATTTTCTGGTTGTGGGATCCGGTGTGGCCGGATTAACCTTTGCAACCAAAAGCGTAAAGTACGGCAATGTGCTCATCCTCACCAAAAAACACAAGGCAGAGTCTAATACCAACTACGCGCAGGGAGGCATTGCTGGTGTATTTGGCAAAGATGATTCATTAGAAAGCCATATTGAAGACACCTTAAGAGTTGGTGACGGATTATGTCACAAAGATGCTGTAGAAATAATGGTTAAGGAAGGACCAGGGTTGATCAGGGAATTATACAAAATGGGGTGCCGGTTCTCAGTTGATCAAGACGGTGATTTTGAACTCGGACAGGAAGGGGGTCATTCACACCGCAGAATTGTCCATGCCCGAGATTTTACCGGTCAGGAGATAGAAAGAGTTCTAATTGAGGAAGCAAAAAAATATGATATTACCGTAAGTGAGAATGAAGTAGTGCTGGATTTGATTGTTCAGAATGGCGAATGCCTGGGTATTTATTACTTTGATGTTGATACCCAGCGTATTGAAACAATCTATGCCAGTGCCACGGTTTTGGCAACTGGGGGTGTAGGACAGGTATTTGAACACACTACCAATCCACCAATTGCGACAGGCGACGGTATCGCAATGGCTTTTCGTGCTGGTGCAGAGATAGCGAACATGGAATTTGTCCAGTTCCATCCAACTGCAGTATATAACATAAAGATTGATGGTCGTTCTTTTCTAATCTCTGAGGCGGTAAGAGGAGAGGGTGGTATTTTGAAAAATAAATCAGGTAAACCATTTATGAAGAAATACCATCCCCTTGAAAATCTTGCACCCCGGGATGTTGTTGCCCGCGCCTGTGTAACTGAGATGTTGGAGAACAATGATGCGTATGTTCTTCTTGATGTAACTCACCTAAAACCTGATTATATTAAGAATAGGTTTCCCACGATCTATGAAACCTGTCTGCGCTGGGGCATCGATATTACCAGAGAACCCATCCCCGTTGTTCCTGCAGCCCATTATTTATGCGGTGGAATAAAAGTGAATACCTGGGGTGAGACATCGATCAAACGCCTCTATGCCCTTGGTGAATGTGCCTGTACAGGTGTTCACGGTGCAAATCGTCTTGCTTCAAATTCCCTGCTTGAGGCATTGGTGTTTGCAACCAGGGCAGCGAAGAGAGTTTCTCAGATAAAAACACTAAAGTTAAAAAGACTCCCACGACTGAAGCCAGTAGCACAAACTGGTCCTGATTTCAAGATTCAAATCAAGCAACTTATGTCTCAGTACGTTAGCGTAATCAGAAATGAAGACGGGTTGAAAAAAGCAAGTGAAGCACTCAATAAATTCAGCAAAGATTTTGAGGAAGGCATTCATTTGATAAATGCGGAATCACGAAATATGGTAGATGTTGCTTGGCTAATCGTTGAATCCTGTTTGATAAGAAGAGAATCAAGGGGACTTCATTATATTCTGGACTATCCTGATAAAGACGATGATTTTCTCCATGATACGATTGTTAGACATTCTGTAAAATGATACAAACAATCTACAATCAAGAAAATCTTAATAAATATTTTAAAAAAGGAAAGGAGCATGCAATCAGGAGAAACTGAGGTTTTATTAGAAATTGGACAATCATATCTCCTTAATAAGGAATATGACAAGGCAATAGTAAAATTCAGTGCTGCATTAAAGATTAATCCCCATGACCCGGAATTATACTACTATCTGGGTCTGGCTTACGAAGGGGGAGGAAGATTAAAAGAAGCACTGCAAATGTACGAAAAAGCGATTGCACTTGATCACGGTTTCAGTAATGCTGAAATTAGGTTATCAGAAATTCAAAATAAACTTTCTCAGGAGAAAAAACCAGATAAACAAAAGTAATATAAAAGCATCATTAGCCTGTCTCTTTTCGTACCAATACAGTTAGGAGTAGTATTGCGATTAGAGAGAAACCAGCACCAGTAAAAAGCGCAGTATCAAAACCGAGTTTTTGCCATAAATAACCCATTAACAGAT
>JBDRWH010000105.1:2585-6320 GCA_039802325.1 Caldifarciminota bacterium | reverse complement strand
GTGAAATTGTGGGGCGGTGAATCCCGACGCGCCACGCTATTTTTTGTGAGCTTTGTAAACACAGCGCGGAGCATTGACAAGGCAGCAATCCGTAAGAATGTCATATATCTGGCTGAAGCAATGCAGGAAATTGAAGATATTATCAAGCAATATGACGGCACTGCAAACAAGATTTTACCGGATAACCGTATCCTTGCTGCCTTTGGTATACCGAAGACTCACAAAGATGATCCGGAACGGGCTGTTGAATGTATAATGATGGTTAGAGACCATTGCCAGAATAAGATCCAGAAAGAAAAATTTGGCGACTGGCGTATCTCAATTGGTGCTAATACAGGTTGGGTGTTTTTCGGATATGTGATCCAGGAACTTTCATATCTTACTGTTATTGGTGATGCGGTTAATGTGGCAGCGCGTCTTTCTCAGATGTGTCCACCCGACCACATATACTTAAGTCATAGCCTATATGAAGCTGTTAGCAACATTGCAGAAGGCGAAATGATTGGTGAACGTTCTGTAAAAGGAAGGGCAGAGACAGTAAAGGTTTTCGAGCTGAAATCAATGAATAAGGAAAAGAAAACCTATGCAGCATCCAGGTTTCCATTATTTGGCAGAGAAAAAGAGCTGGATAAATTGAAAGACTTTGCCCAAGAAACAAGGGAAAAAGGTCGGCTTAAGTTATGTGCTATTATGGGACAGATGGGTATTGGTAAGACCCGTTTGAAGGAGGAATTTAAAGATTATCTTACCAGGGATGGTTCGTATCGTGTTTTTGAAAGTTACTGTGCTGTAGAGATTCATACACCTTATTACCCCTTCAAATTGCTTTTCCGAGAATATTTAAACCTAAACGATTTTGACAGCCGTGATACTATCAGTAGAAAAATAGATGAATTTGTTTCTGCAAATGGTTTGACCGCTCAGGATGCACAGGGTCTTAAACACATTTTTGTGACTGATATGCGAAGGATATGGGGTGATGCGTTGCAGAAAATTCAGGAAGAGATTTTTAGCGCCGTGAGAAATTTTCTGAGAATTGCCTGTAAGAAGAATCCTCTGATTCTAATCTTTGAGGAGTTTAATCGTGCAGACAATTTGAGTAAACTGCTTGTTTCATATATCATTTCTGAACTTAATGATTTACCAATTATGATCTTAATGGTGAATTTTACAGAAGAAACTATTGGAAAAAGCGATATGCCTCTGGAAATCATCAGTCTCGGTCCACTTTGTGCAGACGATGTGGGAAGATTGATAAAATATCTGCTCAATGATGTTGATGAAAAACTCGTAGATTTTGTATATCGCATCTCTGGTGGTAATCCTTTATTCACGATTGAGACAATCAGGAGTATCCAGCGAACTCAGATGATTAAACAAAGAGATTCAGGGCAGTGGTATCTGGAGAGAGAAAAGAGATTACCATTTCTTGATGATCTTTATGGTGTGGTCATGTCAGGGATTGATTCATTATCTTCTGTTCACCGCTTAATAATTGATTACGCCGCAGTTGTGGGCTATACTTTTACCCAGCAAATCATGAACAATCTTTTGAACAATGTTCCGGATATTCAGGATCGGCTTGATTACTTGAAAAATGAAGACTATATAGTTCAATTCCGCGGTGGAAATGACCCGGTATATATTTTCCGTCATAACCTATTGCGTGATGCAGTCTATACTACACTCCCAATGAGGAAGAGAAAGGAAATACACAAACGGGTTGCGGAATTGCTTGAGACTATTTATGCGGATTGTCTTTCTGAATACTATGAAAATCTTGGTCAGCAGTTTCTTTCCTGCGAAAAATTTGAGAAGGCAGCACATTATTTTAAGCTTTCTGCAGATAGGGCTAAAGCCTTGTTCTCGGTTGATCCTGCAATGAATTTTTACAATACTGTTTTGAAAATTGAAGAAGAACATCCGGGTGCGGTAGATCTTGAGAAAATCAGTGACTGTCAATTGAATCTTGCGGATCTCTATGAAATGAAAGGCGATATTCAGCGGATGAAAGCAATTGCAGAAATGGGAAGAGATAATGCCCGCAAACTAAAAATTCCTAAGTGGGATTTGTATTTTTCAGAACGACTTGTTTTTGCCCATTATCTTCTTGGTGAATATTCAAAAGCTGAGGAATTGTGTATTGGAGCCATTGAACAAAGTAGTGATCAAAATCCTGAGATTCAGACGATTCTTTATACCGATCTTGGAAAAATCTATCTGGCAAAAAATGAACCTGAGAAGAGTCTGCTCAATCATAATCTTGCCTGGGTTACTGCACGTAGCAACAACCTAAAAGATGGAGAATTACCATGCCTTATCAATCTTTCACGCATGCATCGTAATCTGGGTAATTATGGGCTCAGTCTTGAATATCTTGATTATGCCCTCAATGATCTGTTGAAACCAGCAGATATTATCAACATCGCAGAAGTCAAGAATCTTATGGGTGACATTTATTACCAGATATGGAATCTGGAAAAAGCACGGGAGTTCCTACAGAGTGCCTTTTCTCTTACAGAGAAAATCGGGTTTGAGACAGCAATCAGGTCCGCATTGAACCTGGCATTACTCAATTCAACACTTGGAAATGAAGGCGAAGCCGTGCATTATCTTGAACTTGTTGATAAGAAAATTTCATTATTAGTACGTGAAGGTCTCCTTGCAGAGATAAATGCCACGAAGGCAGCAGTGTTGTTAAATCTTAAACATCCGGAAAAGTCAAGAGAATTTGTAAACAATGCTTTGAAGCTTGCCTCAAAATTGAACAATAAGGAGATAGAATTTTTGTGTTATATCTTGCTCGCCAGTCTTGATGAGGTTAATGCTGGAGACCGACTCAAGGAAGCATTGGAAATTGCAGAAATGTTAAAGTTCCCACCATTGATTGCTCAGGCACTATATCACCTTGCAATATTCTATTATGAACACAACGATATTGAAAGAGCACACTTTTTTGGTCGCAAGGCATTGTTTGTCCTTGATGACGTGAAGGCAAAGTTGCCGCCTGAAAATCAAGCGCATTTTGTGAAACGCCCTGAGTACATCAGATTACTGGAGATATAAACTATGATTTGTTCTGATTGTAAACGCACTATTCCGGATGGAGTAAATTTCTGTCCTTATTGTAGTAAGCTGTTATCCGCAGAAAAGACCTTACCCCTTGAAGAACTACCCCTTGTTTTTTTACGGGCAGACCTTTCTGGATTTACAAGTCTCAGTGAGACAATGTCGGCTGAGGATGTAATGACATTCTTGAACTCTCTCTTCAGTAGTTTCTATGATATTATTATCAAGTATAAAGGGCTTTTGTATCAGGTAATCGGTGATGAGGTTGTTGGTATATTTGGGATCAGTAGAGAAAGTGGTTATACACCTCATCTTTCAATCATGGCAGTTGAAGAGATTGTGAAGAAGGTAAAAGACTGCAATAAGTTATTCTCTTTTCAAAAAGAGTGTATGATAAAGGCGGGTCTGGAATTGTCACCTGCTTCCTTATACAATATTAAAGGGAGTCTAAGAGATGCAATCATTGTCACTGACGGCTTTGCAAAGAGCCTTCTCCTACAAAAAAATGCGGGCAACAATGCGGTGCTGGTAGGGGAAGGGCTTTATCAGGCTACTCGTTCCTTTTTTGCCTATGAAGAATTCGGTGAACTTATTGAGAATTATGTTTCAGTCAGGGCTTATAAACTGCTTTTGAAGTAAATAAAGATGCCTGAAGATCAATCTCTT
>JBDRWH010000105.1:0-2575 GCA_039802325.1 Caldifarciminota bacterium | reverse complement strand
CAATCTCTTGAATTTAAGTTAGAATTCATAAAACAACTCGGTCTTGGTATAAATATTTCCCGGATCTATCCAAAAGGGCATCCTTCTCTTGAACCCGTAGTCCAGAGGATAAAGATCTTGCTCAAAGAAATTCCCATTGAGCAGGAATCAATTTCAATCGTGGTTGTGGAAGATGTCCTGATGATCGGCGAACAGAGATTTGATTCCAAGAGGTTGCCGATTGTGAAAAGTCTGGTTGACAGGTTTGCCAAACTTGGTGTCAAGAGTATTACCTTTGATGTGAATGCATCAGAAGAAGACATTCGTGGATTTTTCCTGTCAATGGCAGCCTCGCCTGCAGATATTTCAGACTATGGTGATATTGTAGCATTGGTAAGGGCCAAAGGTATCTTGAGTGTGAAGATAAATAAATTCCGTGTTGGTGTTGTATCATCCGAAGAAGAAGTTAAACAGCTGGACTGGACAACCTTCTTAGAATCTCTGGTTATTTCGCAGGATACCTGGACTGATGAAGATAGAATAAAACAGTTAGGCAGTTTTCTGGCAGGGATTGGTGTGCTGGGTAATGAGACCGCTGATGTGCAAACCCAGAAGGTTATAAATGGTCTGGAGAAGCTTGCAGGTATGGTTGCTGACCAGTATGGTGAAGAACGCTGGGATGAATATGCCGTGATTTTCTCACGAATGTTGGCAGTGCTTTCACCAACGATCAAAAAGAATATTGCCCGGTACAAGACCGAGAACAAGAAACTTGCTCTTCTATTTAAGAGTTTGATTCCGACAATGGCAGATGAGGATATTATTGATATAATCGCTACTCGGGCAAAAGATAAGTCACCAAGTGCTGAGGATGAAATTGTTGATATATTGAAAAATGTGACGGGAACCCGACTTCCCGATATCCTCTCTTCAATCCGGGTAAACATTCCTGATATCAATTTTGAGAAAATTGTAGCACGTCTGATGAGTGAAATGAAGGCAACCAAAGGTAAGGATGTTGCTGATAAAATAATGGAGAAGAATTTAGAACAACAAATGAGGAGTTATTTTCCACAACTGCGCGACCCATCGCCACAGAACCGGCTTGAGGCACTGAAGAAATTGATGAATTTGGCAAACAGGCTTTATGAGGCGAAAAGTTACGATTTGGTCCGGCTACTTGTTGACCGTCTTGATACCATGAGCGACACCGAAGAAGATATCGGGATTTTCAGAAAAATCATTGAGGGGTTGCAGGATTTCTACATACTATCGGGAAAATATCAACGTGAAGACTTGATTCAATTTATTTCCAAAAAGTTTAGCCGTCATCTTGTGCGAAAAGAAAAATCATTGCTTGATAAGAAACACATAGTGATCAGGGCGGTTGCTGAGATAAAAGATCAAAACTATCTGCCCGAACTTGTTTCTTTGCTCTGGGATCAGGGTTCATTTGCCGAGGCTCGGGATGCCTTGATTGCAATGTCTGATTATTCTATACCAATGCTCATAGACACCCTGAGGGATGCTGATGACCGCGTGGTAAGGATGAAAATTATTGATGTTATCATACGAATGGGAGAAAAGGTTGTGCCAGAAATTGTAAAACTTCTGGATGCGAAAGAATGGTTTGTTAGACGCAACGGAATACATATTCTTGGTGAACTAAAAGTATCTTCGGGAATTGACTATCTTGGCAAACTGATTGAAGATAAAGAGGAGCGAGTTCAACTCGAGGTAATTGAGAGTTTGAATAAAATTGGTGGTGACGAAATCGTCAAGTATTTGAAAGTTGCTTTGAAAAGTTCCTACCGTTCAGTTGTGGTTCTGGCTATGAAATCATTGCCCAGAGAAGAGGTGAAAGAAAAGATTGTTGAAGTCGCCGGCTGGTTACAACAGCGCAAGTCAATCCCGGATGAAAAAGAAGAACAATTTAGAAAATCAATCATTCAACTTCTGGGTGAAAAGGGCGATGATTCAATTCTGGAATATCTGACAGGGATCTTGGAAGAAAAGGCACTATTTAAAGGGGAATTGTTGCAGACCACGAAATTGTCAGTTTTGAATGCACTTGCCGAACTGGGAACAGAAAAGGCGATCAGTATTCTCAGATCCATTGCAAATCAGAAAGATCCAGTGCTTGCTTCGGTAAGTAGAGAATTGTTAAAGAAGAAAGAATCAACAAAGATTGATCAAGTATCTCAGTAACCTTAAATTCTTATCTGTGTAATCAATGAGCTTCTAAGGAGCTCAGAGCCAGCGTCCGGATTTGTTGAGTTCAGACTCCGTCAGGAGGATGGAACGAAATCCCGTTTCATCGTCAGAAACATAGAAGAAACGGGAAACAGCTGATTACCAAACGAGATGTGACCATCGTGATACTTTAGCTGAATGTGAACTTCAAAGCCAGCGAGCAGATTCGAACTGCTGACCTGCGGTTTACGAAACCGCTGCTCTGCCAACTGAGCTACGCTGGCATATTTTATTATAACAAATCTCCTGGAAAAGTCAATGACCTTATGGTTACTACTGATTCCTGCATTACGATGACCTTGACATCTATTATGTTTTCAATATAATTTAATCTATGAAATTA
>JBDRWH010000104.1:0-6330 GCA_039802325.1 Caldifarciminota bacterium | reverse complement strand
TACAGGCTTCAACTGTGACAAAGCATAGGGCAGAATTTGTGGTAGGTATTCTAATAATTGCCGCTATCATAACCCCAACCGGTGACATGTTTACACTATTGTTGATTTCTGTACCTTTGATAATACTAATTGAAATAAGTATTTTGCTGGCAAGGATAACCACCCGTAAGAAGAAAAATGAATCTCCAAATACCTAAAAGTCCAAAATTCCTAAATGCCTTAATAATTTAAGGGCTTAGCCAGAAATTGCTGTTTGGAATTCGGGATTTAAGTTGAAAGGCGGCAGCCGGATTTGCACCGGCGAATAGCGGTTTTGCAGACCGCCGCCTTGCTACTTGGCTATGCCGCCTTTAATATGTTCAGTATATACAGAAACTGCGCTATGTCAAGATAACAATCATTGACATTTTAAGGAAAATAACTATAATCCAATTATGGATAGATTTGTTATTGAGGGTGGCAAAAGACTCTCTGGTGTTGTTGAAATATCCGGTGCAAAGAATTCAGCATTGCCAATCATTGCGGCTTCAATTCTCACAGACAAGAAAGTAATCATTGAAAATGTTCCGGATGTGGTAGATGTCCACACAATGATTGAACTAATCAAATATCTGGGTTCAGAAGTAAATTTCAAGAAGAACATACTTGAGATTCATACTCCAAAGATCAAGCGCATTGTCGCACCATACAATATTGTGAGAAAAATGAGGGCGTCCTATTATGTGCTTGGCGCACTTATTGCCCGAGAAAAGAAAGCAAGGGTTTCATTACCTGGTGGGTGCGCAATTGGTCCAAGACCGGTTGATTTGCACATCAAGGGATTGAAGGCGCTAAATTGTGACATTTCAATTGACCAGGGATATATAGACGCTGATTGTAAAAACTTGAAAGGAAGTGAAATCAATCTTCAGGGTGCAAAAGGAACTTCAGTAGGAGCGACAATCAATGTAATGCTTGCGGCAACAGGTGCTCAGGGTGTAACCCGTATAAACTATGCTGCGTGTGAACCTGAAGTCGTAGATGTGGCAAATTTTTTGAAGAAATTAGGTGTCAATATCAAGGGTGCAGGAACAAGTCAGATTGTAATAAGGGGAAACTGGTGTCCAATTGAGGCGCATTACAGAATCATTCCAGACCGTATTGAGACCGGAACATTTGTTGTAGCATCAGCAATTACTGGAGGTAATGTTACAATAAGAAATTGTCAACCCGAACATCTTATTGCCGTGATTGATAAGATCAAAGAAGCTGGGGCAGATATTCAAATAAAAAACGATGAGATTCTGGTCAAGGGTAGAAAAAGGATTCACCCGACAGATATCTTTGTTGCTCCATATCCGGGTTTTCCTACGGATATGCAGGCACAATTCATGGCATTACTGTCCATTGGCACGGGAACAAGCACAATAAAAGAAACAATTTTTGAAAATAGATTTATGCAGGCAGTAGAACTTAGTAGAATGGGTGCCAATATCACGCTTGAGGGCGATACTGCGGTGATCAAAGGAGTTAAACAGCTAACCGGCACCTATGTGATGGCGTCGGATTTGAGGGCATCAGCATGTCTGGTGCTTGCTGGACTGGCAGCAAAAGGGAAGACCTATGTTCGACGTATATATCACCTTGATAGAGGATATGAGAAATTTGAAATAAAATTGAAACAGCTCGGTGCGCGCATAAAGAGAGAAAAAGAATGAAGAAGATAAAGAGAGTTGTTAGAGTTGGCAAAGTTAATATAGGTGGCAAGAATCCAATTGTTGTCCAGTCAATGACGAAGACCAGGACTTGTGATAAAAAAAATACTGTCAATCAAATCAGAAGAATGGAAAGGAAGGGTTGTGAACTGGTGCGTCTTGCAGTGGTAGACAAGAATGATGCAAGCGCATTAAAGGAAATAAAGAGACGGATTGCTATCCCAATCGTGGCTGATATCCACTTTGATTACCGACTTGCCCTTATGGCAATAGATGCAGAAGTGGATAAGATACGAATCAATCCTGGTAACATAGGTGATGAATGGAAACTGACTGAAGTAATCAAGAAAGCGTCAGATTATCGGGTCCCGATCCGTATAGGCATAAATACTGGTTCCCTGCCAAAGAAAATACTGCAAAAATATAAACATCCCTGTGCAGATGCGGTAATTGAAACCCTTGAGTCAAGTCTTGAAATTTTTTACAAGAACAACTTTTCTGATATTGTCATTTCTGCCAAATCTCCAGATGTATGTGAAACGATTGCAGTATATGAAGCGATTCATAGAAGATTTGATTATCCTTTACACCTTGGAATAACTGAATCAGGTCTTGCTTTTTCTGGTGGTATTAGAAGTGCAATTGGTATTGGTATTCTTCTCCACAAAGGCATAGGAGATACTATTCGTGTGTCACTGGCTGCTGAACCAGAAGAAGAGGTTGTCGCAGGTTATGAAATTTTGCAATCTTTGCATTTGAGACAATATGGGCCAAAATTGATCGTGTGTCCAACCTGTGGAAGGTGTGAGGTCAATCTGTTGAAGATTGCGCGTCTCGTAGAGAGGAGGTTGGACCACCAGAAATATCCGATGACCGTAGCAGTAATGGGCTGTGTAGTAAATGGGCCTGGTGAGGCAAAGGAGGCAGATTTTGGAATTGCCTGTGGTAAGAAAATAGGTGCAATTTTTGCCCGGGGAAAGGAAATAAGAAGAGTTGCTGAAAGGAAACTCGTTGAAGAACTGTTTGAGGTGATAAATGAGAACATTAATCATTGACTGTTATTTACCAAATTCACCCCAGATAGAACATCTTTATAAAGTGATCAGTGATGTTACAACAGATATTGTTGAAATAAAGGATTCTTCTACTATCGGGGTTCAGGAAGATGTGAGGTTGTATAATGCAATAATCATATCTGGTTCACAGAGAAAACTGGCTGAAATTGGCACATTTGAGCTCTACTCTAATGTAGCAGAACTGGTCAAACATTGTGAAAAACCGATATTGGGTATTTGTTTTGGACATCAGTTGATTTCAATGGCATTTTATGAAGATGTTGTTTCAATGGGGAAAAAAGTAGAGGGTTATTATATGGTGAAAAAGGTAAACCATGACGATCTGTTTGCTGGACTGGCTGAAAAATTTTTAGTAATGGAATCACATGAAGAAATGGTAGTAAATGTGCCTTATGAATTCGTAAAACTGGCAGAGTCTCCAAATTGTCCGATTGAGGCGATTAAACACAGGATTTTGCCGATCTATGGAGTACAATTTCATCCTGAGAGATTTGATGACAAGCATCCAGCGGGTGTTATGATTCTTGAAAATTTCTTTAAGATTGCCAGTTTCTATATCAGGTAAACTATTTGGATAATTTGTAACATGACTTTTTGGGGGAAAAAGGAGAAAATGAATGAAAAAAGACATTGATTTATTTATGAAAAAAAATGATGTGAATGCAATCGTTGCAACTGGAAGTGCGAATAATGATTCAATTATGTATTATCTCTTGAATGGTGTGAATATAACTGCCTTATTCATTAAAAAATACGGACGGCCTGCTTACATAATCCATTCAGCGATTGAACGTGAAGAAGCAATGAAGACAAAGTTGAAAAGTATTGGTTGGGAAAAATTTGGAATCAATGATATTTTCGGTAAATATAAAGACCGCATAAAGGCAAATGCAGTGTTGTTTGATACTGTTTTGAGGCATTTCAAAGTAAAAGGTAGGGTTGCATTTTATGGAAATGCCTCCCTTGGCTATGGTTATAATTTTCTCAAGCAACTAAGAATGATCAATAAAAGAATAGAAATACTTTATGAACCAGAAAAAAGTCTTATTACACAAGTGCGTATGGCAAAGGATAAACAGGAGATAGAGAGGATCAAGAGAGTGAGAAATGGGGTAATCAGTGCCTTTGATAAAACTATTGAATGGGCCAGGAAAATGAAGGTCAGGAATGGAACTATTTACAAAGACAAAAAACGGAAACTTTTGATCAGAGACCTGAAAAAACATATTTCTGATGAGTTATTCAGATTGGGTTTTGTTAACTCCAGCGGTTTGATTATTTCTCAGGGAAGGGATGCAGGCGTTCCTCACAATTCCGGTAAAGACAATGAACCCGTGAAGACAGGCAAAACAATTGTTTTTGACATATTCCCCCAGGAGATAGGGGGTGGCTACTATTTTGATTTTACAAGGACGGTATGCTTTGGCTTTGCGTCTGATAATATCAAGAAGGAATATGAACAGGTCAAACAAGCACAGGATATAGCCTTTGAGAATCTTCGTATTGGCAGAAGAACAAGGGAAGTAGAGAAAGCGGTCTGCAAATATTTTGAGAGAAATAAGCATCCGACATTCCTCAATTATCCTGGTGTTCAGAAAGGATATTGCCACTCTTTAGGCCATGGTCTTGGACTGAATGTCCATGAGAACCCAGTATTTGGATTGCTCAAGACAAATATGGACCGTTTGGAAAAAGGTATGGTTTTCACAATTGAGCCTGGTTTATATTATCCTGAAAAAGGATATGGAATAAGGCTTGAGGATGTTGTATATATAGATTTGAGGGGACGGGTAATCAACCTTACGAGGTATCCGCGAAACCTTGTAGTTGAAATGTAAGGTGTACTTAAGTATTGACTTTTGCCAGATTCTGGATATAATAAACTATTAGACTATGTTAAGTGTCTAACCAAATAGATCATCTTTCCCCTCCCGGTCGTGGCCCTCGGGCCGCGGCCGGAGGGGATTTAATTTTCTTAGAGGAATTTCAGTGCGTTCAAAGCCATACCATTTAGGTGGTAAAACACATAGGATTCAAAGACTTTTTTCAATAAGGGACACAATCGGGGGTTATTCTCTGGAGGAAACAGGTTCTTCTTTGCGTTGAGAATCACTTCAATTGCGTCTCTTTCCAGTATGATGACAGATTCGTCAAAATGGTCTGCGCACACAAGCCCGCCTGCAGAAATGCTAAAATTGAATACTGGATTATCATAAACAGGATTATGGCACCGAACACAATCCTGCATGTGGGGGTCAAGACCAGCAAACTTGAGCATTCTAAAAAGCATTGCCAGTGTCCATAAAGTTGCTATTTCTTCACTTGACTTTGAGAGTTTTTGAAAGAATGACAGGGTCAGGTTATACAGGGCTGGATTGGGTTCTTCAAGAACATGAATTTTGTCAATAAATTCGCAGATTGCTTCGCAGGCAGTAAATTTGATGGTTGAATGCCTGATGTCTGAGAAATCATCAATAATCAATGCATCAGACAGGGTATATACATCCTTGAATTCCCTCTTATAAAAGATTATTTCAGAGTGATTGAAAGGTTCAAGGGTTCCGCAGATCTTACTCTTGGGTCTGCGTACACCTTTGGCAAGGAGCCTTAACTTACCAAAATCTTTACTGAAAACTGAACAGAAAAGACTCGATTCTTTGAACGGATGTGTACGCAGAATAATGCCTCTGGTTTTCTGGATATCAGGCATTTTAGATAAATGTTCTCAATTACTATTCAATTTTTAGATGAAGCTCTTTTAATTGTTCTGGTTCAACAACATCAGGGATATTCTCAAGCAAGCCCTGTGCCTGTGTTGTCTTGGGAAATGCGATAACATCCCTGATTGATTTTACACCGGCAAGGAGCATTACGATCCTTTCAATGCCCGGAGCAATACCACCATGTGGTGGAGCACCGTAGTCAAGTGCCTCAAGCAAAAGTCCGAATTTTTCCCCTGCTGTTTTTTTATCAACCCCTAGTATTTCAAATATCCTTTCCTGTAGCTTTCTATTGTTATTTCTAATACTGCCTGATGCCAGTTCATTGCCATTCAGGACAAGGTCATACTGCCTGCCCCTGACCCTCAATGGTTCTGAATCAAGATATTTCAAATCTTCTGGTTTTGGTTGGGTAAATGGGTGATGGCAGGGATTGAATCTACCTGTTTTTTCGTCTATTTCAAATAAAGGAAAATCGTAGACCCATAGAAAGTGAAAATCTTCACCCCGCAATTTCAGTTCATCAGCAATGCGGTTTCTCAATGTACCTAAGAAATAAAGTATTTTCTTATCGCCGGCAGCTGTTATCAGCAAATCGCCATCTTTTATTCCAATCTGATTTGCGATACTTTCATCCATATATTTGGCAATACTCCCACTCAGGTTCTTTTCTTTTCTCACCCAGTAGACTCCACTTAATCCTGCCTTCTTTGCCAACAGGGAACGGCCTCCTGATGAACAATTGCCCTGGCAGCATATAGACGCTGGCGTTACCACTGCTTTCCTGCAAAAAGAACGCCAGAATATACTGCTGGAAAAGGCGACCCCAGACTGCCGTTA
>JBDRWH010000103.1:0-6335 GCA_039802325.1 Caldifarciminota bacterium | reverse complement strand
TTCAAAGATACTCTGCAATGTTCCCTGGGATACTTCTGCCTGATATGGTGTATAGGCAGTATAGAATTCACTACGGGAGATTATACTATCAACGACTGCTGGTATATAATGGTCGTAAACACCTGCGCCCAAAAATGATACACATTCATTTGTATTATAATTTTTACCGGCTAAGGCGTTGAGTATCTTTCTGATTTCAATCTCTGAGACTGCGTGAGGTAAGCCAATCTCCCCTTTAAACTGAATATCAGGTGGAATAATTCTATCAATCAGCTCAGATAACGAGCCAACACCCAATCTACTCAAAATGTGTTTTTCATCTTCGGGTGTTAAAGGTAGATAATGCATCAGTGTCCTGCTATCAATTCTCTATACTGCTCTGCCGAAAGAAGATTTTCTGGTTCAGCAGACCCGCTTATTTTTATCTTGTACAACCATCCTTCGTTATAGGGATCTTTGTTAATGATTGCTGGCTCTTTTACTGCTTTCTCATTTACTTCAATTACTTCACCACTCACCGGGGCAAAAAGGTCACTAACTGCCTTTACAGCCTCAATTGTGCCCACAGCATCACCTGCCTTAATCTTCGTTCCCACTTTTGGTGGCTCTACCATAACAATGTCTGAGAGTTCTGACTGGGCATAGTCTGTAATCCCTGTTATCACCACATCACCTTCAAACTTTGCCCACTCATGGTCTCTTGTATATTTCAGCCCTTCAATAACATTTGCCATTTAACCTCCTTACTTATGTGTCCCTTTTTTGTAAAAGGGTCCTTTTATAACCTCAACCTCAATTGGTTCCCTTGCCATTACCTTCAATTTTGTTCCAGGTTCACTGAACTGCACTCCTACATAACCCATCCCAATACCCTTTTTGACTGAAGGAGCAAAAGTACCCGAAGTAACAAAACCGATTTCCTGTCCATTAGCGAAGATCTTCTGGTGCGGCCTTGGAATGCCCTTACCTACCGCTTCAAATCCTACAAGTTTTCTCTTCAAACCTGACTCTTTGATCTTTAGCAAAGCATCCCTGCCAATAAAATCGCCCTTATCAAATTTTACAATCCAGCCCAACCCAGCCTCAAGTGGATTTGTTGTCTTATCTATGTCATTCCCGTACAGACAATACCTCATCTCAAATCTAAGGGTATCCCTTGCGCCGAGTCCTATCGGTTTGATATCAAATTCCTTACCCGCATCAAAAACAAGGTTCCATATTTTCAATGCGTCACTCGCAGACAAATATATTTCAAATCCATCTTCTCCTGTGTATCCAGTTCTTGATAGTATGACATTAACACCTTCTATTTGCGTCTCAATTGCCCAGTAATATTTCATTTGGGCAAGATTGAAATTGACGACCTTCTGCATAAGTAGTTCAGATTTAGGCCCCTGAATAGCCAGTTGACCAATCTCATCGCTACGGTTCCTTATCTCAACACTAAACTTTTTGTTTTCTACAATCCAGGCAAAATCCTTGTCCGTATTTGCCGCATTTACCACCAGAAAAATCCTATCTTTCAGATTATAAACCAAAAGATCATCAACAATACCCGCATCAGGATAAAGCATAGCAGAGTACTGAACCTGATTCAATGACAATTTAGATACGTCATTGGTAGTAATATAGTTTGCGAACTGTATGCGTTCTGGTCCAGTGATTTCAATCTCACCCATATGCGAAACATCAAACACACCAACACCCATGCGAACAGTCTCATGTTCAGGAATAATGCCTTCAAATTGAATAGGCATTAAAAAGTTCGCAAACTCCACAATCTTGCCGTTGTGTTTTAAGTGCATTTCATAAAAAGGGGTTTTCTTAGCCATAGGCTATTATATGCAAGAAAATCGACCTGTCAATGGGTCAAAGATTTTCTGTGTTGACAACGACGAATTTAACTGTATAATAGATTATGCGCAAACTTATCAATCTGCGTAATGAACAATTTATTAAGGAACTGAGAGATATCGGTGTTGCACCTGAATCATACCCTATTTTCTTGAAAAAAGCAAACTATCAAGTAATCAAAATCACTCACCTTTCAGCAGCCCAGGCAAACATCCTCAAGCAAACCGCTCTTATCTGTGGGGCTGATGTAGCAATTCCTAAAAATGCTTACTTCGGTTCTAAGAAAAGAAAATTTTCTGTTATTGTATTTGCAAATCTAAGGGAAATTGAAAAAATGACTAACCGCCTGAACGAACAACCATGGATGGAAGAGATTTCAAGACAATTATCTGAAATCGTTAAACCACCAAAGTCTCCTGTTCTTAAAATCGGAAATGAAGAAATAACATTTCAACGGACTTACATTATGGGGATAATAAATCTCTCCCCTGATTCCTTCTACAGCGGTAGTAGATATACTGCAATATCAACGATCAAAAAAGTCATTGAAGAAATGGAACAGGACGGTGCTGATTTTATTGATATCGGTGCCGAATCGACCAGACCCGGTGCCAAAGTACTCGGTGAAAAAGAAGAGATTGAACGACTGAAATCAGTTCTACCAATAGCAACAAGAACAACAAAAATACCGATTTCTGTGGACACATATAAGGCTGAAACTGCAAAATTCGCCCTTGACCAGGGTGTCAGGATAATAAACGATATATCAGGTCTTGGGTTCTATCGTCTCAATAAGAAACTGGCAAAAACCATTGCCAGATACAAGGCCTGTGTTGTTATTATGCATATCAAAGGAACACCAATGACTATGCAAATCAACCCGCAATATGATAACACAATGGAAGAAATCGGGGAATATTTAAGAGTAAGAATTGACTTTGCCCTGGATAGTGGTGTTGAAATCAACAGAATTGTTATTGACCCTGGATTGGGGTTTGGCAAGAGACTGGAAGATAATTATGAAATCATTGAAAGGCTCGGTGAACTAAAAGTTTTTGAAAGACCAATAATGGTCGGACATTCCCGTAAATCATTCATTGGTAGTCCTTTTGATCTACCACCAGAACAAAGGCTTGAGGGAAGCCTTGGGGTAGAGGCTTTACTCATAAAAAATGGCGCGTCAATTATCCGGGTCCATGATGTGGCTGAGGCAAAAAAGGTTGCCCAGTTGATTGATAGGATGACCAGATGAAGTTATTCGGCTTTCTAAATCTCAGCACTCTGGACATAATTGATATCATTATTGTTGCAATTCTTATTTATCAGTTTTTGCGATTTATAAAGGGCACAAAAGCAACTCCAATTCTTTTTGGCTTACTTACTATTTTCATCGTCTCATTTGTAGCACGCTGGTTTAGTCTACGTGCCCTTGCATGGATTATGAACTCTATTCTTGCGGTCTGGGTCGTTGCGTTTGTCATTCTTTTCCAGCCTGAGATAAGAAATGCCCTTGCCTTTATTGGTCGGCAACGGCCAATAAGATTTTTCTTCAAGGTTGAACCATTCCCCACCGTTAGTGAGATCATAGATGCCATAAAAAAACTTTCAGAACATCGTCATGGTGGCCTAATTGTTATCCAGAAAAATGATAATCTCAGCGATATTATTGAATCAGGCGTACGGATTGATGCCCTTGTTAACTCTATCTTGATTCAAAGCATCTTCTTCCCGGACAATCCATTGCATGATGGTGCCTGTATAATCCAGGGAGATAAGATAGTCTCTGCAGCGTGCGTCTTGCCCCTGAGTGAAAATCCTGATTTGGGTGGTAAATTCGGTTTGAGGCATCGGGCAGCACTGGGCATTGCTGAACATACTGATGCATTTTGCATTGTGGTTTCAGAAGAAACGGGCAAAATATCATTCGCCTACAGAGGTAAACTCGTTACTCGGGTTACTGCGGAAGCAGTTGCAAAAACCTTGAGGAAGATTCTCAAAGAGTAAACTTTGATACTTGATATCAGACTTGACAATTGAACATATTTGAATATGATATAATATCTGCTTAGTGAAGGAGGTTAGATGCGATTTGTGGGTCTGCTATTTGTCGTTCTCGTCATTGGCTTCATGATAGGCTTTGTCGTGCTCAACACCGACAAGAAAGTTGATATAGATATTTTCGGACAAAAATTATCAAACATTGCTCTTTCAATGGTCTGTTTTTATTCTTTTGTTGCAGGTATGGTTTTTGTACTCGTTTTTGCCCTGGCTGATGAAATTGCCTTGAGAAACACAATGAACAAACTGAAAAAAGAAAACAACAACATAAAAAAAGAGCTGGACGCATTGCGCAATTTGCCCCTTGAGGAGGAAAGATGACAATTCTTTTTATTATTATCTTTGCTCTTATCGCATTCATTATCTATTTTTATTTCAAACCCCGTAAACCCAAAATCACATCTAACATCCCCTATGTTGAATCTCTGATCGCTGAACTTGATAATAATGATGAACTCGCTATCAAGAAACTCAAGGAAGCCCTGAATATTGACACAAATCTCATAGATGGATACATCAGACTCGGCAATCTATACCGTAAAAAAGGGGATATTGAAAGGGCAATAAAGATCCATCAGTCACTTACGGTCAGACCAACTTTGAGAAAAGAAGAAGAAAAGAAAGTCTACCTACACCTTGTACACGATTATCTTCAATCAAATCGTCCCAACAAAGCAATATCATTTTTGAAGGAAATGTTGAAAATTGACAAAAATGATAAGACAGCCCGTGATTTGCTTCTGAAAGTCTATGAAGACCTGAATAATTATCAGGATTGCATTGCAGTTTGTGAGGACTATAGCAGTGGTTCAATAGATGGATACCGTCTTGCCTATTATTACTCGGCTCTGGCAAACGCAAAACTGAGTGAACCAAGTGAAGAAGAAACCGAACGTTCAAGAGAAGCACTAAATATGTTAAAGAAGGCACTCAAAATCAAATCGGATTCGCTGAGTGCCCTTTATGCAATTGCTGAATTTTATAAAAATCATGGTGAATTAAAAAAGGCAAAAGAATACTATCTCAAACTCCTTGAATTCCATCCTGATTATGCATTTCTGATAATGTCAGAATTGGAAAAGACCGCCTATGAAATCGGAACTTTTGAACAAATAATTCCGCTTTACGAGAAGATATTTAAGCAGAATCCCAAGAATTTTGCCGTTGGCTTTGCATTGGCAACTTTATATGAAAAGAAAAATGAAATTGACCAGGCAAAGGAAATTTATCGCAGGATAGGTGAGTTGTTTCCCGAGTCCTTGCTGCCAAGATTATATATAATGAAGTTATCTACTGATACAAAATCTATCAGAAAAGAAATTGTTGATATTGAAAAACTACTGGCTCAGAACAAATTCGTTTGTTCAAAATGTGGTAACAAAACCAAAAAATTTACTTTCATATGCCCAAATTGCCGCTCTATAGAATCTTACTTGCCACAACTCTAAGCGCCGTTATCGTCTTTGCCCAAAGTATTGAAGAGGCGATTAGGTTGTTCAATGCTTTCCAATTTGAGAAGGCACGTGCAATCTTTGAAGAACTGGTTAAGGATACGAATAACCCACGCATCGCTGAAGTTTACTACTATCTGGCAAGACTAACAGTTAATCCAGATTCTTCAATTGCTTATTATCAGCGTATCATAGGTGATTATCCTCAATCCAGATATGCTGATATTGCATACCTTGAAATAGCAAAGATCGGTATTGCCCGCGAAGACTATAAGAACGCTTTGGTAACACTCAATGAATTGAACAAAAATTATCCCAATTCTGAATTGAAGGAAGAAATACTATTCTGGACTGGTATTGCTTACATTGAGACCGGCAATAAAGAAAAAGGTCATAAAATTCTTCAGGAACTTATCAATACATTTCCCAAGTCAATCTGGGCAAGCCGTGCTATGAATCTTATTCCTTCAACCCAACCAACAAAAGAGTATTACACAATCCAGGTGGGTTCATTCAAGAACAGAGATAATGCAGAAAAAAGACTGGAAGAACTCAAGGCCAAGGGATATAATGGAAGAATAGTTGAAGCATCAGTAATGGACAAACTCTACTTTCGTGTCTGGGTCGGAGACTTTGAAACAATGGAACAGGCAAGATCTGTAGCAGCAAAACTTGATTCGCTGGGCATAAAGGGAAATGTGGTTAAGGGATACTGACCCTTTAAATATCAAAGACCAGATCCCAGATCTCAAATTCCGAAAACCAAAATTAAGATATTTAGGCGTTTTGGATTTTTGAGATTGTTGAACATGCACCTAACCCCTCTCTTAGAACAGTATCAACAGATCAAGAGCAAATATAAAGATACTCTGCTTTTGTTCCGGGTGGGAGATTTCTATGAATTCTACTATGACGATGCCAAAAAAGCCAGCTCATTACTTGGCATTACACTTACCTCAAAGACGATAAGTA
>JBDRWH010000102.1:0-6354 GCA_039802325.1 Caldifarciminota bacterium | reverse complement strand
TGTGATGGTGTTCTCATAACTATAATGTACAGCAAGACAGATTTTAAGGAATTGGAGAACAGCAAGGATATCCTTGAGTCAGCAAGGGCAGATATCATTGGTGTGGTCGTAAATGGTGTGCCTCCAAGAACAGGCAGTTATTATTATCATTATTATTATAAATATTATACGAGGTATTATAAAGGGGACCGGGAAAAGAAGGAAATTAAGAGGATGTGAGGGTAAGAAGAGCGGGAAAAGAAGGAAGTTAAGAAGCCAGGAGGATAGACAGGAGAAAAAAGGCAAGGCTTTAGCCTTGCAACAAGTAATAATTTAAACTTGAAGAGGATGAAAGTAATTGAACATAATAGAATCTTCGCATAAGGGCTTATGGTAATGCAAAAAAACAAAGAACTTGAGATAGTCCTAAAAGGGAATGTAGCCTTGTGTTTAATTATCTTTTAGGCATTTAGGAATTTAGGTGTTTAGGTATTTGATATATTCGAGGAGGTGTTATGGGCAGTAAGTGGATTTTGTTTACTGCATTTTGTAGTTTGCTTATTACATCGTGTGCGATTTTCACAACCTCAGGTTTGGTTGAGGTCGGTGCAATATATGGCTTTGTAAATGATGAACAATACACACCAATTGAAGGTGTTGAAATCACAATTGCAGGTCAGGAAGGTATTATTACCTATACCAATTCTGCAGGTTACTACATATTGCAGGACCTTGCACCCGGAGATTACAGCATCATATATAGCAGACCCGGTTACGAATCAAAGACTGTATCCTGTAACATAGAAGCAGGCAAGAAAATTGAACTTGACCAGGTATTGAGAAGGGGAGAGGTAAAAAAAGGTGGTGTCAGGGGAATAATTGCAGATTACCTGACAAATGAGCCTCTGGTTGCCCAGGTAACAATCATAGAATTGAATCTGACAGTTGTTTCCGACAAAAATGGATTTTTTGAATTTGAAGATGTGCCTGCTGGAACCTATCTATTAAAGGTGCAGGCGATGAACTATGTAACCTCACAGACCGATGTTGTTGTTGTATCAGGAAAGTTTACTGACCAGATGATCAGGATATTTCGTGAAGGTTCCAGCATTGTTCTCTATGGTGTGGAATTTGAGTTCAATAAAGCGGATATAAAACCAGAATCCTATCCGGTTCTTGATGATGCAGCACGGATTCTCACGATGCATCCGGAGATAGATGTAGAAATTCAGGGTCATACTGATGATATTGGGTCTGATGCCTATAATTTGAAACTATCACAGAAAAGGGCTGAGTCAGTTCGGCAGTATCTGATAGATGTTCATATGATTGAGCCTGTGCGTCTTATACCGGTTGGTTATGGTGAGCGTCGTCCTATTGCAGATAACTTGACAGAACAGGGAAGGCAGAAAAACCGGCGTGTAGAATTCCTGATCCTTGAAGAAAAAGAGGAATAGCGACCCGGAACTCTGTTTTGTATTGACATATTCTCATATATATATATAATATTCATTTAATAGGCCCCTTCGTTTCAGAACTAAAGACTCTACCCGGTGGGTATTGTTTTTCTTAAGATTTTTGGACAGATATATGGACATAAGGCCTATTCTTGGGCACAAGGGGTCAGCCCGCCTCTGCAGGAGTCTTGCAGATGTGAGCGTGGAACTGACAAGGGCGTTAGCTTATCCATTTTTCCAGTATCAAAATCTTTTCGCAATCCGAAATTCGCAATGCCCTTCCTGTATCCTAACAAACCAAACAGACCAAACAGACCAGAAAGACCAGACAGACCAGAAAAACCAGATAAACCAGATAGACCAGACAGACCAGACAGACCAGACAAACCAACCAGACCATGAAACTTACCCACTTTGAAGATTTAAAAGTCTGGAAAGAGGCCCGTAAACTCGTGAATATGGTATATGATGCGATTGCCGGTAGTCCTGCATTCCAGAAAGATGTCCGTTTACGCGATCAGTGTAAAGGTGCTGCAATATCAACGATGGGTGCGATTCCTGAAGGTTTTGCTCGTCGGTCAAACAAGGAATTCATCCAGTTTCTTTTCATATCAGTGTCATCAGCAGCAGAGTTACAGAGTCATTTCTATGTTGCCCTTGATCGCAAATATATAAACAAAGAAGTCTTTGATGCCATATATCAGCAGGCAGATAAAGTAGGCAAAATGGATTCCAACCTGATAACCTATCTTCGTGAATGCGACCGCCGTTACAATGAAACCAAAAAGACCAGACAAACCAGATAAACCAGACAGACCAGACAGACCAGAAAGACCATTCCGCAATCCGTTTTCGCAAGCGTAGCGATACTGCAAATGAAATGATCCCGCGAGTGAAACGCTCCTGCGTCTCCTGCGAGCGCAGTGATCCTGCGAATGGAATGGTCCTGCGAGCGAAGCGATCCTGCACCTTGTATCCTGCATCCTGTATCCTGTATCCTGTATCCTGTATCGTGAATCCTGTATCCTGCATCATTCTTTTAAGTTATCCTGAATCCTGTATCATGTATGAAGGTAGCGTTTTAAAAAGGAGGTTTTTATGAAACCATTTTTAGTTGTTTTGCTTCCTTTAATGGTCTATGCCCAGGTTGATACAATCTGGGCAAACCGCTGGACCAGCCCTGGTGCAATGTCTGACTGGGGATATGCCATTGCCATGGATGATTCCGGCTATGTCTATGTCACTGGAACAACAGAAAATTCAGGCACAAACAATGATTGGACCACTATAAAATATGGTCTTTCAGGCGACACAGTCTGGGTCAGAAATTTTGCAAGTCCTGGCACGCCAAATGAAAGGGCGAGTTCAATAGTCGTTGCTCCGTCAGGTAATTTATATCTCACCGGTTATACGATGAGTTCAAGTGCAGGAGATTATTTTACTATCAAGTATCGTGCCAATGGCGACACAGCGTGGACAAGGCGATATAACGGCACAGGCAATGGTTATGACTTTGCCCACTGGGTCAGTATTGATGCGCAGGAAAATGTTTATGTCACCGGTTACAGCCGTGGTGCCTCATATCAGGATGACATTGCGACAGTCAAGTATGATTCCAGCGGAAATCAGGTATGGGTCAATCGGATTAATGGTTCAGGTAACTATAATGACAAGGGGCATAAGGTTATTGCGGATAACCAGGGCTATGTCTATGTCACAGGATATGTAAATCCCTTTTCCACCGGCACAAGATATGACTGCCTGACTGCAAAACTCAATGCCCAGACTGGTGATACGATCTGGGTGAGAATTTACAATGGCACAGCAGACAGTTCTGACCAGGCGCGGGATATTTGCGTTGACCAGAATGGCAATGTGTATATTACTGGTTCTGTGCGCAATTTGAATACGGGCACGGACATTATCACAATAAAATACGATTCTCTTGGCAATCAACAATGGGCAGTAGCATACAATAATCCTGATACGAGTGGCGCAGATGGTGGTTATGGAATTAAGGTGGATGGAGCAGGCAATGTCTATGTTGTTGGTCAGAGCCAGGGGCTTGGCACTGGTTCTGATATTGTTCTCATAAAATACGATGCAGATGGAAATGAACAATGGGTACAGAGGTATAATGGACCAGCAAACAACTATGACACACCTTCAGATGAAGTCGGCGGCAAGTGCATGGCAATGGACCAGTATGCCAATATCTATATTGGAGGAACCAGCAGGGGTTTGACAACATACAACGACTACATTGCTTTGATGTATGATTCATCTGGAGCCTTGCAATGGGCGGCCACCTATGATTTTTCCGACTCGCTTGATTTCTGCCTTGGACTTGCCTGCCATCCGACATCAGGTGAAGTTGCGATTACCGGCAGAACAATAAGCACACCTACATACTATGATATGGGCAGTGTCAAATTCAAGGCAACACTGACAAATGTGGGGGAGAACACGGGTTTTGTTGCAAACCAGAATTGCCTGTGTATTTTCCCCAATCCATTCCGAAACCACTGTATTATTAAATCCCAAACTCCAAATCCCAAATTCCAAACAAATTCCAAAACACAAATTTCAAATCCTTCTGTGCAGAATTCTCAATCCGTAACTTTGAAAATCTACGATGCCAGCGGTCGTGTTGTTCGTTCTTTTGCCCTTAACCCTGAGCACCCTGTGCTTTGCTGGGATGGTGCAGACCAGAATCGTAATATCGTTCCATCTGGTGTTTACTTCGTGCGTGTGAAAATTGACACAAAATATTATACTGAAAAAATCATCAAATTGAAATGATCGCCCGAACGCTCTCAACGCTGTGAACCTTAATAACCAATGAAAGTTCTCCATGAGGTTCTGTGTTTCTTCGGTCATGCTGAACTCGTTTCAGCATCTCAATCCGCAATCCTTATCCGCCACTCTGTTTGACGGACGCAATCCGAAATGCCTTTATCATTCCGCAATTCGCATTCCGCAATCCGAAATGTCTTTCCTCCGTTCCACCGACACCCCGAGGCTCCGTCCCTCCGACGCTCCGAATCTCCGTTCCCCCGTCCCTCCGCCGCTCCGACGCTCAGTGACTTTGTGAACCGAATTTATGGTCAATAACTACAAAGACCTTGATGTCTACAAACTCGCAATAGATTCGGCAATGGAAATATTTAAGATTACAAAAAATTTTCCACCAGAAGAAAAATATTCTTTAATTGATCAGATAAGGCGCTCCTCGCGCTCTGTTTGTGCCAATATTGGTGAATCTTGGAGAAAAAGAAGATACAAAATGGCATTTGTTAGTAAATTAAGTGATGCCGAGACTGAAGCCGCAGAAACCCAGGTATGGCTTGAGTTTTCCCTCAGGTGTAAGTATATTTCAAAAGATCTGTTTGATAGGTTGTATAATAACTACGACCAGATTATCGGTAAATTAGTTCGTATGATTGACAATCCGGATCCCTGGCTTATCATTCGCAAGGAGAAAAAATAGTGCTCCGTTCCCCCGATGCTCCGTTCCTCCGAATCTCCGACGCTCCGTCCCCCCGACGCTCCGAAGCCCCGTCCCTCCGATACACCGAATCTCCGACGCTCCGACCCTCCGACGCTCCGAAGCCCCGTCCCTCCGCCGCCCCGTCCCTCCGACGCTCCGATGCTCTTGACTTTCCCCGTTGGATATAGATAATTGTTCATGGAGATGAACATATGTTCACCTGGATGAACAAAAAATCAGCCTTAACCATTCTCAAATTCTTGATAGAGACAGATAAAGATGTCCATATGCGCGAAGTTTCACGAAAGACCGGTTTGAGTCTGGGGTTTACTAGTCGGGTTCTCAATGAACTTTCAAAAGATGGTCTGATTTATTGCAATAGAAAAGGTCGTATGAAATTTTATCAGATTGACTCCGGTAATCCAGTAATTAAGCAATTAAAGATATTATTTACTGTCGCATCAATAATGCCCGTGGTTAAGAAATTAGAAGATAGTGCGCGTCGGGTAATACTATTTGGTAGTTCGGCAAAGGGTGAAGATACTTCTGAGAGTGATATTGACCTTCTGGTCATAACAAACGACGCAACCCGGGTTAGAAAAATTCTCGCTAAAAATACCAGGATTGTGCCTATAGTTATGAACAGTATTGAATTTTCCGGTTTGAAGAAAAAGGACCGATCTTTGTTTGAGCAGATTACAAGAGGTATTGTGCTCTGGGAGAAGAATGAATAAAGAATTTCAAAATTGTCTTGATGATGGTAAACTGAAGCCATTCAAGGCAACAGATAAGATGATAAGAAAGGAACTTGACGCTGCTGCTTATGACCTTGAGAGAGCAAGGCAATCTTTGAAAGCTGGCGATGCAAAGTGGGCTACTATTCAAGGTTATTATGCAATGTTCCATTGTGCAAGGGCGTTGATTTTTCGAAAAGGTTATCGTGAAAAGAGTCATCGTTGTTTATTGATTGCATTGCAGGAGTTACTTGTAAATAAAAGAGAAATGCCATCTAAACATCTTGATAATTTACGGACTGCAATGGACCTTCGTGAAGATGCGGATTATGGATATATCTATGCTAAAGAATCAGCGCAGGATATTCTTGATAATGCAACATCATTTTACAATTTCGCTTTGAAATTTCTGAATGTGTGAGAAATATATGTGGCAAATTCTAACTTGTATCCTGCATCATGTATCATGTATCAAGTCAAATCCGCAATCCGCAATGTCTTTCTCAATTCGCAATCCGCAATTCGCAATGTCGTTCTCATTTCGCAATCCGCAATTCGCAATTCGCAATTCGCAATCCGAAATGCCGTTTCCCCCTGATTTTCCTCAAAAATGTAATATAATTTAGCCAGCGAGGTGTGTTATGAATTCTGCAGTCAAGGAAAAAGAATATTTAAAAGAAAAAATTGATACGTT
>JBDRWH010000101.1:0-6419 GCA_039802325.1 Caldifarciminota bacterium | reverse complement strand
AACCCTATCTTTCTCATTTCCTGCGGGTCAAAGATATTTCTGCCATCAAGGAAAACCGGCTGACGCATCTTTTCTTTCAATTTTTTTAAATCAAGATTCTTAAATTCGTCCCATTCTGTAACCAGCACCACTCCATCTGCATTTTCAGCCACACCATAAGCGTCTTTACAATATTCAATATCAGGCATTAATTCCTTTGCCCTCTCCATTGCGACTGGATCGTAAGCCTTTACAACCGCGCCTTCCTTCTTTAATTCATTTATTATTGTAATTGATGGTGCAAATCTCATATCATCCGTGTTGGGTTTAAATGAAAGTCCGAGAATTCCAATCCTTTTATCCCTCAGGTTCCATAATAAATCTTCAAGTTTTTTGACAACCCTCTTCATCTGCTCTTCGTTTATCCTTTCCACTTCTTTTAATAATCTAAAATCATAACCCAATTTCTGGGATATGCCGATAAAAGCCTTGAGGTCTTTTGGAAAACAAAAACCACCAAATCCCACCCCAGCATTGAGAAAATCCCTGCCAATTCTTTTGTCAAGTCCAATACCTTCGGCAACCTTTAAAATATCTGCGCCAGAGTGTTCACAGATAATTGAAAGGGCATTGATGAATGAAATCTTCATTGATAAAAAGGAATTTGAGGCGTGCTTTATTAATTCGGCACTCGCCAAATCGGTAATGATTTTTGGTGCATCAATCGGCTTATATAGTTCCAGTAATAGCTCTTTTGCCTTTTCGCTTTCAACGCCGAGAACAACCCTGTCGGGCTTGAGAAAATCCTGTATTGCAGAACCTTCTCTTAAGAATTCAGGATTGGATGCAACATCAAATGCAACCTTTCTTTTGTTGAATCTTTCAACAATCGTTCTTATCCATTTTCCAGTCTGGACCGGGACCGTGCTTTTTTCCACAACGATTTTATAATCCTTCATTGCCTCACCGATATCACTTGCAACCTTTTCAATGCTGGAAAGATCAGGTTCACCATTTTCTTTTGGTGGTGTACCTACTGCAATGAAGACAAAGAGGGATTCGTTCACACCTTCGGTTATTGATGTAGAAAATCTTAATCTGCCTGCCGATACATTCTTTTTCACCATTTCTAATAAACCCGGTTCATAGATGGGAATGTTTCCATTCTTCAGAATCTCAATTTTTTTCTCGTCGTTGTCAACGCAAATGACATTGTGTCCAATTTCGGCAAAACAGGTTCCTGAAACCAGCCCCACATAACCAGTGCCAATCATACATACTCTCATAAACCTCCTTTTAAAGAATAAATCCCTGAAAGTCCAAAACCTGTCCCGTTGAAAAACAGGATGTCTAAATTCCTAAACATTTGATGGTTTCTTATAAAAAATAAAGAAAACGCCGCCGAGCAATGACCACAAGAAGACCAAGAGAAAGGAAACAAGGGAGACTGTTAAGGAAATTTCACCACTCAGTCCTGCACGCTGAAAAAGAAAGACATAGGCATTCTCCCTTACTCCTAATGCATTGAATGATACAGGGATCATTGAGATAACATTGATTATCGGTAGGTAGATAAAAAAAGGTAGAATGGACACCTGAAAATTTCCCATACTCTGTAGGACAAGATAAGGAGAGATAGAAAGTAATACTTGAATGATTATTGACTGAATTATACATAGAAAAATAACACCCCAGGCAGAGCCAAATCCAGTCATTGTTCTATGAAGATTGTTCAATCGCTCACCGATCCTGAATATTCTTATTTTCTCCATTATTGGAGCCAGTAAGTTGTATACTCTTTCAGAAAAAAGCACGAAAGTTATGAAAATCAATATCAGAAGACCTATGATCATCAGTGATACAAATTCACTTCTTTTCTGAAATAGATAGAGATATGCCACCGCAAATAGACCAAAGAGAAAAAGTCCGATAAATCCGAGTATTCTATCTGCGAGCACAATGGCCAAGGCATCAGTTTTTCTGTTTTTTGCTGCGTAAACAACTCTCATAACATCTCCACCAACTGTCGTGGGCAGAAAATTATTGAAGAAAAGTGAGATAAAATAGATAATCAGAGAATTGCCAAAAGTCATGGACATTTTTTTGTAATCAAGCAGAACCTGCCAGCGCCAGGCAGAGACAACAATAAAAAAAAAGTAGGGGATAAGTGCATAAGCCAGAAATCTTATCTCAAGGTTTTTTATATTTAATAGAATTTTTTCAATATCAAGTTTTATGAGCAAGAATGTGATTAGTCCGATGCCTATTAAAATCCTTAAGACTGACCAGAGAAATGTAAATTTACTTTTCTTTTTTTCTTCCATTATTGAGTCTTTTTCTCATTAAGTCTTATTTCTATTCAGGGGATCAAACTTTTCTAAACGGTCAATTATCGCCCTTATTGATTCACCAATGAGCCCCAGCGAAAAGAATAGGACTCCTGAAACAATGAGGAGTATGACAAGATATAACAAGGGTCTGAATCCATGTCCAAATAGTCTAAGGATTATTGCAATGATACCGATTACAATTCCCAAGAGTATCTGAAACATTCCGGCAGTTCCAAAATATAATAAAGGCTTCTGGAGGAATGTTAACTGGAATTTCACTGCAAGGAGGTCAAAAAATCCAATAATAATTCTTACCTTTTTCTGATATTTCGGTTCACCATATAACCTTGGTTTTAAGGACACAGGGATTTCTTTAATAACGAATCCATATTCACTCGCCAGGGGAACGATATAACGGTGCCAGTCTTTGCGCATAGGAATTGTTTCTATAACCTCGCGTCTGAATGCCTTTATTGCATTCATATCATGGACTTTTAAATTGAATAGTTTTCGTCCACACCAGTTATAAACACTTGAAACAAACTTCTTTTCATATTCTCCCTGTTTCCAACCGGTAGCCACATCTGCATTCTGGTTTAAAATCAAATCTACCAATTTAGGCACATCATAAATATCAAACTGCATATCTGCGTCATAAATCACCAGAATCTCAGCATTGGTTGTTTTTGCCCCGGTTATTATTGCCTGGGTTTTACCCATATTTCTTTTATGTCCTGCTATTTTTAGATAATCTCTCTTGTATTCTTCTAATACTTTCTGGGTAGAATCGGTTGAGCCATCATCAATGAAAATGACCTCATAATCTCTGTGTTTTTTGATGAATTCATCAAACATTGAGACGAGATGTGGTATATTATCAACTTCATTATAGGCAGGAACAAGTATTCCAATTTTCATATATTTTATTATATATATCCCTTCCCAAAAGTCAAATAGTTTTTGGTTCATATAATATTGAGAATAATACTATTGACAATAATTGATTTTTGAATATAATTATAATCAGGCATACTGAATGTTGGTTGGCGTTAGATTACAAATGGTAATTCAGGTTTTGACCGGTTACTCATTGAGTTAATCCCCAATTGAACAGAAGGAAGCTTGAAAGGAGTAAAAATGCCTGTGTATGGTAAAGTAAAGTGGTTTGATAGCCGAAAAGGTTATGGCTTCATAGAGAAAGAAGACGGAACCGGTGATGTGTTCGCCCATTTTCAGGAAATCGTGGGTGAAGGTTACCGCACGCTTACCGAAGGTGAAAGAGTAAAATTTGAAATTACGAATTCACCAAAAGGAGCCAAAGCCACAAAGATAGAACGTGTGTAATGAGTGATCGTTGATACGTTCAAAATAGCCCCGACACTTGTCGGGGCTATTTTTATAAGAAAATGTATTCTTTGTTTTTATTTGTTACTGCGGAAAGTAAAATGCACCCATATCAGCCCTTGTCCCATCCGGGTCATATGTAGCAGGGTCACCGGTATCAATGCAAGGAGAACCAGAATTCAAATGGAAATCGCCGCTGGATGCATTTACAAATTGTGGATTAGCATTTATACAACCGGTTCCAAACCATGGTTGTCCTGTGCCATTTTGAATGTCAGAATATGTAACAACGGTGGATGTAGCACCTGACATACCAAGCTCATTGGGATTGTCCTGCCAGAAAATATTGTTTCTCATTGTTGTCTGGGCACCGCTCTGGTCAAAGTAAAGGTATGTGCCGCCACCTTCACTTGCGTGATTACCATAAAATGTATTATTGGAAAACTCTATCTGGCCACTGTTTGTTGAATAGGAAAAACCACCCCCAACATTGCCTGCGGTATTACCATTGAAGACATTTTTGATAAAATATACGGTTCCATGGTCGGTTGAAATCATTGCACCACCGCCATTTACACTTGCCTGATTATTTGTATAGGTGTTGCCATTTATATTCAGTGTTCCTGTGCCATTCCATATCCATAAGCCACCCCCATCTTCAGCAGAATTGTTAGATAAGTAGGTATTATTAGTAAAATCCAATGTTCCCTGATTTAAGTGAATCATTGTTCCTGCACCACCCGCATTGACCGTTGTGTTTCCAGAGAAATTGTTGTTATTGAAGGTTATGTCACCACTATCGTTAATACGCACAAAACAACCGCCACCATCTAACTGAGCTCGGTTGTTGGTAAAGGTGTTATCGCTAATCGTGAGAGATATGTTTGCACCCAAAAAATATGTCATAATACCACCGCCGCCATCTGCCGCTGAATTGTTTGTGAAAGTATTGCCAGTCATTGTGATCTGTCCAGTTCCATCAACATACAGAATGCCACCTCCGCCATCCTTGGCAGGAACTCCTGGATGGACACCTGGCACTTCATTCTGTTCAAAGGTGCTGTTGGTGAGAACAATACTTCCGTCAGTAGTGCCAGCATTCAAGCCACCCGCATCATCAATTGCGGAATTGTCAGTGAATATACAATTGGAGACATTGATGGTTCCGTTGGGTGAAATCAAGTTAGCGCCACCACCAATCAATTCAGCGTAATTACTCTCAAATTCACAAGAATCAACACTGATATTTGCTTCATTGAGTTCAATATTGATTCCGCCACCATTACTATCAGAACGTCCTTCAAAAAAGGTAATATTACTTACATAAATATCAGCATTCGTGACTGTGGTTCTCAAGTGCATAATCCGTACTTCATCCTGACCATCAAGGACAGTTTTATCAATCCCCGCGCCGATGATATAAAGGGCAAAGCCTTCTTCTGATTGATAAGTCAGGGTTGTCCCGACATTGAATGTTCCTGCTGGTATTCTGATAGTATCTTCTCTGCCATTTGTTGCGGCTGAATCAAGTTGTCTTTGAATTTCGGTTATTTCAGGTGATTGTTCATTTTTTTTGCCACAGAACGATAAAGAAAGAAACAAACAAACAATGATCGTACCGAATTTATAAATCTGTTTAAGGTTCATTATTCTCCCTTCTTTAGATATGAATTCCTCTATTTAAGTGTGTATTCTTTCTCGGTAACTGACCTCTTATTATGATTTAAGAGTCTTGACTACGGTCCTTCCCAGCCTGCAATCCGGGCAAGCATCCACCAGACTGCCCTGCCTTTCTGTTCGCAACTCTCAAATGTCGTATGTCCACCTTCATCACCCTGAAAATTTGGATGTTCATGCGGAACGGTTGTGCCATTGTAATCATAGGTTGCCTGTTCCCAGGAACTACCATCATAGTACCAGGCATCCAGGTCACCAAAATCAAAGAGTGCAAAATGATGTTCGTTGCAGAATTGTCTAATTTGCTGGTTACGCTGGTGCCGATTGTATCCGTCAGCATCCATTGCCTGGGCATTGCCGGTGAAGAAGACAAAGGTCACATTTGGAAATTCACCAGCAAGTTTTGCTATTGAATCAAGATAAGCCTGAACCTCAGACTGGGTGTAATAATCACATTGAGTACACCAGCACCACATTGAAACATTTATCTCGGGGTTATGATTCAAAACTGCTCTCGTATTGTTCATTCCTTCGTGGGTTTCCCAGTATAAGTCAGGTGTTATATAAGTTTCATTTTCCTGTCCGTCAAAAATGCACAACGCTCCTGATTCATTGGGCAGATTACTGAAATCAATTGCCACACTGTATGTTGAATTTTGACTTTCAATGCGCTCAAGGCCGATTGTGAGTTGTTCACCATGTGAGGTGTGTGCATAATGAACCTTCAGATTTGCCTTCACTGAATCTATCCATTCTGCAGGAATCTGAGATAGGTCAGCACAGGTATGACCAAAGATGTTTTCCCCGGTTATTGTCTGTCCATCACCATTTCCATTACCATTATCATCTTTTTTGCACATAACAAACATTAAAAGAGTGCTACAAAGTATTACTGAAATTGCTGCCTTGATATATTTCCCCATTTTTCCTCCTTTCTATCATTGGGGAACAAAGAAGAGATAAGTTTTAGAACAATAAATGGTGATTTGTTTTGTATTGCCTCCTTTCCCTGTTCGACGCTATATTATACCTATTATTATTGTACTGTCAATAGCACGATTTGAATCAGAAATAATCTTACCGAAATGG
>JBDRWH010000100.1:0-6466 GCA_039802325.1 Caldifarciminota bacterium | reverse complement strand
TGACTTTTCTGGTTTATTGGATACTCTGGTTTATTTTGATTTGATTATTTATGGTGCGTGTAGTAAGAATGAAGGGATAAGGGATAGTGCCATTATCAGGACTATCCTGGTGCCGCCATTTGAGGTGCATAATTTTCGTAATCCATTCAGAGACCGCACCCAGTTTATGTTTAGTTTGCCCAAGTCAGGTCGGGTGAATTTAGAAATATATACTCGTGCTGGAGAATTAGTGAGACGGTTGATAATAAATCAGCATTATGATTTTGGGATTCACTATTATCCCTGGGATGGCAGGAATGACAAGGGGCAGAGATTGGCACCGGGTGTATATATCTATGTCTTTGACTTTTATGCGGATGATGGTGAGCACAGGACCGTGAAGAAAAAGGCAGTGATCGTAAAATGAATAAGAATCCAAAAATCATAAGTGCCTAAAGGTTAAGGAAAGATTATGGTTATAATTATCTGTCTTTATTCTGTATTTTCCCAAAGTGATATTGGTACCACGATGTATCCATTATTGAAGATTGGGGTGGGACCAAGGGCTGTGGCAATGGGTGAGGCATTTGTTGGTTTGGCCGATGATATTACTGCCCTGCACTGGAATCCTGCTGGGCTTTCAGGAATAAAGGATTTGCAATTTTTTGCATCCCATCATGAGTGGTTCCAGAATATCCAAGACGAGTTTTTTATTTTGGGCATGCCTGGTCTTGATGGTTATTTTGCAATGAGTGGTATCTATTCGGCAAATAAGGATGTGGAGCTCTGGGATGAGAATAATAATCCTGTGGGCACGGGCAATCTCTGGGGTGGAATATTCACGCTGGGTTATGGAAAAAGTTTCAAGGAGAAGGCATCTTATGGGATCGCAGTAAAGACAATGATTGAAGACCTTTATGAACAGCGACTTTATGACTTTGCGATTGATATTGGTGGTAAGATAGTTTTAAACAAAGATATACAAATAGGTGGGGCAATCAAGAATTTGGGTTATAAGACTGATATTCCATCCGAGATAAAACTTGGTGGTGTCTATCAGAAGATAAGAAATTTGAATCTTTTGCTTGACTTAAATCTACCCTTAGATAATATCATTCGTGTAAATTTTGGTTTTGAATATAATTTCAATCCGATATTGTCATTTCGTGCGGGCTGGCGCAGCGGACCATACGATATTTCTGAGCTTGGTCTGTTCTCAGGACTCACTACAGGGTTTGGTATAAGATACTCAGGAATAAAATTTGACTATGCATTTGTGCCTTATGGCAAATTAGGAATTACACACAGGTTGAGTTTGAGTAGTAATATAGGAATAACCAGACCAACGAATTTACTGAAGATCTTAGTTATTGATGGCGATACAAGAGAACCTATGGTTGCAAATATAAGTCTGAAGGGTATAAAGGAAGGTAGTTTTCAGACCGACAAATCAGGCAAGATTGAATTCAAGAACATCGGTTCAGGTGGTTTGATTATAAGCACCTTTGTTGCGGGTTATCCCCAGAATGTGGATTCGGTCTTTGTTGAACCTGAAGGGAAGACGGAAAAGATTATCAGTCTTTATAAGACAAAACTGGGTATTCTGCGGGGACTTGTCTTTGATGCGGTGACAAAAAAGCCGATTGGTGCAGGTATTTTATATAAAGGTAATGCATATGGCAGTGTTGATAATGACTCTATCTCAGGCTCTTTTGTATTACGCAACCTGCCTGCAGGTGTTTATATCCTGACAGTTTCAGGAAAAGATCCGAGATATATTGCCCAGACCTGTTCAGTGGTTGTAGAACCAGGGAGGTTAACGGAAAGAGAAATCTATCTTATTAAAAAGCGGGAGAAGATTGTTTTAAAGGGGATTAATTTTGATACTGGTAAGGCAGACTTGAAAGAGGAATTCCTGGCATTCCTTGATGAAGCTGGTAAGATATTGTTGGACAATCCTGATATAACTGTTGAGTTGAGCGGACATACAGACCCGAGGGAGATAAGTACTGCAGAATTTCCATCAAACTGGGAGCTATCCCTGGCAAGGGCTGAGGCGGTAAGAAAATATTTGATTGAAAAGTTCAATCTCGCACCAGAGCGTTTGATTGCCCGTGGTTATGCTGATACTCAGCCCATAGCGCCGAATGATACTGAAGAAGGAATGGCAAGAAATCGTCGGACTGAATTCAGAATTATTGAAGAAGAATAATAAAATAAGATGTTATGATTTCACAAGAATTTCACAAATATAGAGTATAACAAAATAAAGGAGGCTTTATGGGTATAATTGTTGTCTTTATGTTTGCCCTTTGTAATGGCCCGTTTCTTGATGGAGGGCGGTTATGGGATCAAAAGACACATAACATCAATAATATAGAGTTCGGAATAACGAACTATGGGAAATTAGGCATACCCTGCTACTGGCCCAAAGGAAGTGGCCACGGTTACATATTTGGTGCCGGTATCTGGGTGGGAGCGAAAGATTCTATTGCTTTTGATACACTGGTGACGATTGGCTATGGACCCCATGGTGGAGAGGTTGAATTTGCCCCTGGTCTATACGGTCAAGACCCAGGTGCACCCTATGTAATAATTTATATGTATCCAGACCCCTGGCCTGCACCGATAGACACCTTTCCTATGGCACCGCAGGTACATATTTCAGACCAGGATTCCTGGTGTTGCTATAATGACTGTGATTCTACCTATCATGTTCCCAATGATACGAGACCAATAGGCATTGAAGTATATCAGACTATTTATGTCTGGTCAGATTCCCTGCTTGCGGACCTGGCTTTCTTGATTTTTGAAATAAAGAATGTCCTTCATAACCCGATTAAAAATCTGTATTTCGGATATTGTACCGATTGTGATATTGGGAATGAAGCAGGAATCGCAAATGACCTCTGTAATGCAATCGTTGGAAAATGGTATGTAGTAAATGGAGAATCAATCTGGGTAGATAATCTTGCATTCCAGTGGCAAACGGCAAACGAACCTGGCTGGGATGATGTTGGCGCAATCGGCTTTGATCTATTACAAACTCCATTTGATTTACAATGGGGACAGGATAAAGATAATGATGGGATACCTGACCAATATGAACGGGACAGTGCTTATTACTGGAATAATGTGCCACCGAGTAAATGGGATATTGATAATGATAGTGTTCCTGACTGGCGTGATGCTTCGGAGAATCCACAAATGGAAATGACAGCATATAAGAGATTTACCTTAAGCCTTGAACCGAATAAGGACAATGAACGTTATCTAACCCTTGCTGGATACAATTTTACAACCGGACAATATGAACCTTATGATACAATAATTCCACAACCTGATGACCAGCGGTTTTTGATGGCAAGTGGACCATTTGAACTGATGCCGGATTCAAGTGCAACGGTTGTGCTTGGTGCAATGTTAACGTATTGGGACCGACAGAATCATGCAATTCCTGATACTGAGCTTGTGCTTCTTGACCACAGATTGCAATGTTACTACGATAAAAACTGGCATTTGAATATCCAGGAAACGTCTGAATCCAAGCCCAACAAACAGATTCTTTTTGTGCAACCCAACCCAATAAAAGATTGGGCAAATGTCAGGTTCATCCTTAATGAAGCAGGCAATGTCAGCCTCAAATTATATAACTCATTGGGACAGTTTGTTAAGACAATTTCTCAGGGGAATAAACAGGCAGGTGAACACAACATATCAGTTAACACATCTGATTTGTCGCCAGGAACTTATTTTCTTGTGCTAAGAACAAAAGCCGAAATTTCAAACAGGAAATTGAGTGTGATAAGAAAATAATTGTGTCACGCCTGGACGCCTGGGGTCAGGTCTTAACCCTTAACCATTTCTTCAGTAGATTTTACATAATGTAGGGTTAATTTTCCAACAAAACAAACCTTATTTCAATGAATGCATCTTTTGACAAAAGTTTACAGCAGCAGATCCTTAAACAAAATAAATGTTTGGCAACCTTCAGGTTTTCTCATTAATGTCGCAAGGCTAATCTCTGGTTCTGATTGAACCATCGGTTATTGGAGAAAGCCTTGTCCTACAATTTTAATGATAATTTCCTTAAGAATTTTATTTTATTGCCTCAACTAATTTTTTGCACGATGGGCATTTGCCACACATTTTTTTGCCACCGAGATAACAGGAATATATGTATTGCAAAGGGGCGTTGTATTTTATGCCAAGTTTGTAAATCTCTTTTTTTGTATAATTTGCGACATAACTTACGACTTTTACCTTTTTCAATGTGCTGAATTGCAAGGTCTTGTTAATTGCATTTATGAAATCTTTTGTATTATCCGGAAATTCCCTTGCCTCTTCAAGATTGAAGCCGGTGACAATCATGTTTGCATTGTAGTATTCAGCAAAGCAGGCAGCGATGTTAATAAATAAGGCATTGCGGTTGGGTACCCAGATGTCTTTTAAGTTAGTTGGTGATCGGTAATCGGTAATTAAAGAACATTTTTTGAATTCTTTGAAAAATGGCAGTTGAATTATTCGGTGTTTGATTTTTAAGGCACGGCAGATTCGCTTGGAAGCTAAAATCTCCATCTTTGCGGCACGCTGTCCATAATCAATCGTCAAGGCAAATAACGGGCTTGTTTTCTTAACCGCAATTGCCGCACTCACCGTTGAATCCAGCCCACCCGATAAAAGGATAATACTTTTGGGTTTCATATCATTTAATTTTGATGACCTTCAATGTATGATTCACACCAGAATCTTCAATTTTACATAAATAAACTCCGGCGGGTACATTTCTACCCATGTTATCCTTGCCATCCCAGACTATTTCAGAAAATGGAGTAACAATTATGTCTTTGAATGTCTTTATCAAACTCCCACTAACATCATAAATATTTATGTTATATGTTTTTTGAGCATCAATAAACGGTGCTTGATTATCTTGCATTTGTAGTATGATATGTAATTTATCCTGAAAAGGGTTAGGACGAATTTTAAAGCCCCCGGTCAGTGGATTTCTCATTTCTGTCTTTACTTTCTCGCTAACAGTCACTGGCCATTCAAGCCAGGGTTCGTAATCAACATGGTCGCTCACTCTATCACCAAGCCCATCAGGATTATACAGTGTATCAACACTGGATGTATCTTTGGGACCGGTGGAATCTCCCCACCAGTTATATTCCGCATAAATCCAGTAGTTATTATCTTCATTATGAACTCCGTATTTTAAATTGTTGTAAATTGCGTTTTGAGTAATTATGGGTTTTGCACCCATCATGCAATTTATTCCTATTGAATCACCGGTTATTGTATTTCCGATAATTTTTATACTATCGCTTAAATAGCATTCAATACCTGCATGAATATTGTCGGAGATAACGCTATTATAAACCTCGGCATAGCGGTCCACAGGAATACCAATATAACAGTGTTGGACAATCGAGCTATCAATTATAAAATTCCCCCCCATGAATCCGTAAGAGGCATATTCAACTATGCAATTAGAAAAATACGATGTTTCGGCTTGTGATCTAACCCAGATATGCATCCAATCACCGGGATGAGGGGTTTGATTTTCTGATGTAAATATTATTTTTTTATCCGGAGTCCCCTGTGCAATGATTTTCCCGTAAACGAATATAGCACCTTGGTTCATTAAAAAACGATTACCAGGGGCGATACGAAAAATACCCGTTGTATCAACTATTAGGAAATTTCCCCCCAAATAAAAATCAATCCCATCTAAACTCGGTCGCCAAAGACGGTCATCCCTTATATAAAACACACCAGCATATGCATAGATATCAAATGTGTTATTTAGAAATTGATTCGGAATAGTAAAATAGGGTAGATTCGGCTCAAATGCTGGATAATCAATAAAGATACCGAAATTATTATTTCTTATTATGCTACCGTTTATAAACAAATATCCGCCCCAAAATTGAATACCACATTGATTGTTATGAATTTCACAATTGTTAATAACTCCGACACCACCCGTTCCAAATCCACTGCAGTATTTGATTATGGAATTTTCAATCTTGAAAGGCCCACCGTAAAAACCAGTTCCTGCATATTCAATTATACAGTTATTTATGATACAGGTATCAGGAAATGGTCCATATAGGCCCTCTAACCCATACCAATCACCAGGTGAAGGAGCTGGTCTTGCGGATGTAAAGACAATTCGGTTTGAGGGGGTCCCATTAGCAATCAGTTGTCCCTCTATCAAAACTCTACGCTGGGAATCAAATTTAAATATATTGCCAGGGCCTATGATGAGTTTTCCAGTCGGTTTAATACGGATATTTTCCCTGACAAGACAATCAACTCCATTAGGTGTTGGGTTCCAATATTGTTCATCTCTGACTTGGATCTCAGAACCCCATATTTCAATGTTACAATCGTTATCATAAACAAAATTCGGCTGAGGAAATTGTGGTAAAACCGGGCCAGAAATTTCTATTCCCGTTTCATTATTGCTGATCAGACAATT
>JBDRWH010000099.1:0-6467 GCA_039802325.1 Caldifarciminota bacterium | reverse complement strand
GGACATTTATCAATGGCAAACAGTTAACTTCCTCCGAACTGAAACATGGTGATGAGATTAATATTGGTGGTTTTACAATTATCTTTGATGACGGAAGGGGTATTGAAGGCATATATGATGAGACCCAGGCTGATTCTGTAGGTAATGAAACCCAGAAACTTGTTGCTGAGTATAAATCCATCGCCGACAACATTCGCGAAAGAGATATTGCGTTGCGATTAAAACAGTATCATGAAAAGGTTTTGAAGAGTAGAAAAAAATTGACCCAGCAGGCAAATCGCGACCGATTGACCGAACTTTACAATCGCCGCTATTTTGACCGAGTCTTTGAACAGCAATTCAAAAATGCACACCAGAATAAATACCCTCTGACTATATTTTTTATTGATATTGACCATTTTAAAAAAATTAATGATACATATGGCCATGATAAAGGAGATGAGGTATTAAGGGGTGTAGCCCATATTATCCAGGCATTATGTAGAAAAGATGATATTGTTGCCCGTTACGGTGGTGAAGAATTTGTCATAATATTTCCAAAGATGGATGTAGAGAGTGCCAAGCAGATCGCCAAATCAATGCGTAAGATTGTGGAAGAAAAATCGGCTGAGATAATCGGGATAAAAGTTACTATAAGCATTGGTGTGGCAAAAAGCCTTAAAAATTTTTCAAGCCATCAGGATTTTATTAAATCAGCAGACAATGCACTTTATAAGGCAAAATCATTGGGCCGCAATCGGGTTGTGGTAGCAAATGAATAAAGACCAATCAATTGGAAACTACAAAATCCTGAAATCAATTGGTAAGGGGGGTATGGCACAGGTTTACACCGCAATACAGGGTTCCCTGGATAGGGTTGTAGTCATAAAACAGATGAAGAGAAACCTTGATGGTGAAGCCCAGGCAAGGTTCAAACGCGAGGCAAAGATATGTGCAAATTTACTTCATAAGAATATCGTTGAGATATATGATTATTTCCGTGAAGGTGGTGAACATTATTTCGTAATGGAATATATTGAAGGTCTGAGTCTTGCTGATATAATTGAAAAAGAAGCACCATTGCATCCTGTGCTTGCTGCTTCAATCGCACGCGAGGTGTGTCAGGCATTGGTATGTGCCCACAAAAATGGGATTATCCATCGTGATATTAAACCAAAGAATATATTAATATCTAAAGAAGGTGTTATCAAACTAACGGATTTTGGAGTAGCACGGGATATTGATGCCCCGGAATTGACCACCACCGGTGCAATCATCGGTACACCATTTTATATGTCACCAGAGCAGGCTGGTGGCGGAAAAGTTTCTTTTCAATCAGATATATTCTCTTTAGGCGTTGTATTATATGAAATGGTGACCGGCAAGAAACCATTTGTGGCTGAAGAGAGTCATGGAATTATAGCAAAGATATGCCGTGGAAAATATAAATCTCCTTTCTGGATTGACCCGCATCACAGCTGGCGTCTGAGCCGGATCATTAACAAGGCGATGAAACGAAATCCCAAGGCTCGTTATAAATCCGCTGAAGATATGCTCAAGACATTGAATAATTTTTTGGGTTGGAAAAATCAGGCAATGGTTGAAGAGAATATCAGAAATTTAATTTTGCGGATTGAACAGACTAAAGAAGCTACAACGATTGTAAAAGGGAAGGAAAAGAAAAAGAAGAAAAAACAGAAAAAGAGCAGCACCGGACTACACTTTTTGTTGGTTATACTTCTGATTTTAATTATCATTCTTTTTATCACATATTTTTATGTCCTTGTGAAGTAAATTCGGCAATAAATACACTTAATTTTTGCAAAATTATTATTGATGATAATATGGACTCTTGTTGTTGTCCGCAGTCTTGTTATTTGGGACAGAGTTTGTTCCTACTGGGCTGGAGTTAATTCGTAATTGTTGAAGATATGGTTAATGGTTAAGACCTGACCCCAGCACACAGCACACTTACTTCAGAAATACCACTCTACTCGTTCTGTTGTCAGAAGTTTTGATGAAATAGACGCCTGCATCGAGAAATCTATCAGGCTCCCAGGTTCCGGGGATTTTTATCTCCGCAATCTTTTCCCCGGTAATATCAAAGATCTCGGCGGAACAAGTTTTCCCAGTTATTCTCAAAGATTTAGTAAATGGATTGGGATAGATTGATATATCAAATTCTGTATCATTTATCGTTTTCGCTTCACCCATTCCAACCCCACCGTATCTAACTTCAACTGTATCCATTGTCGGATGACCTTTTATTGAATCGCCAAAACAATAATGATAATTCCACGCTGTAGTATCATTTCTTAAATACCGCTGGAAGAATGCAGTCATATGCCTGCGGGCAATTCTCTGCTGTTCAGCACGGGTTATTGTTGCAGTGCCCCCATTTTCCCAGGAATATGAATAATCCATAAAATATCCGTGATTAGCACCAAGAATTACCGCAAATGTGCCTGGTGCGGGTGCATTCTGCCAGTATGCAGAACGAACATCATTCCAGGGTGCAATGTTATCAATTGAACCCGCGATAATCATCTTTGGTGTTATAAGGTGTTCGGAATGCGTTGCGGGCGTGGTCTGGGGACTTGCCAAAGAAACCACCGCTTTAAGTGTATCATATAATCTGAATGTATCTGCAGCCAGAAGCGCCAATCCACCACCCATACTGTGTCCGGTGAACCCCCAGTTAAATCGGGCGAGCTTGTTATAAAAAATATCGGTTGAAACTGTATCCCTGCTTGCTGTCCAGCGCGCCGCATCCATCATTGAATGTGCACGGGTGTAATGTTCAGGTGTGGGAAATGGATTAGAAATTGTAGGTAAAACTACAATGTATCCCCAGGATGCTAAATGCTGGGCATAACTGTAATAACGGTCAATCCCCATCTGGAATCCATGTCCAAAAACAATAATCGGACAGGGCACTGCATCGGGGTTCACTTGATTTCCGGATGTTGGATAGTAAATCCGGGAATTATTCATTGTTTCATAAAGACCCGGAATATTTTCGGTTCGGTAAGATACAGTAGGAAAAGGTCCTGTTGTATCATAATCAGGATATTGTGCAAAAACGGGTCTGGTAAGTACAACGAGAATAACAACTAAACTAAAGATAATTTTTTTCATAATAGCTCCTAATACTCAACGAGTGAAAAGACTTCGTAATCTCTTAATTTCTCTCTACCATTTAAATAAGTGAGATTCGCAATAAAGGCACAGGCAACGACTTTTCCGCCGAGCATCTCCACGAGCTTGCATGCCGCAAGCATAGTGCCCCCGGTTGCCAGGACATCATCAAATAACAAAACGCGTTCTCCCTTTTCAAGTCCGTCTTTATGAATTTCAATAACATTCTTTCCATATTCTAATTCATATTCCATTCTTACAGTTTCTGCGGGCAATTTTCCGAGTTTACGCACTGGCACAAGTCCACAGCCAAGATTATATGCAATTGCGCCACCAAAGATATAACCCCGTGCCTCAATAGAAACGACCTTTTGAATCTTTGCATTTTTATATTTCTCAACGATTGTATCTATTGAATATTTAAATGCCTCGGGATTCTTTAAAATCGTTGTTATATCCCGAAACATCACCCCTTTCTGGGGAAAATCAGGAATATCCCGAATAAATTTCTTTAAGTCCATCAAACCTCCTTATGCTGTATTATACTTACAAAAATGCAGTTGTCAATTTACAACTACTGACTACTGGGTTATACTGATTACATTATTGAAGGCAAGAGGGTAAAAGGGGGTGAAGATGGGAAAATAGGGGTGAAGAAGGGAAGACATAGAGACAGTTCTTGAATCCAATTCGCAAGGGAACTAAAATGCTATTGCCAAAATAAAAATATTGGATATTATTATGGAATAAGTCTTTCAGTCGTATTTGCTTGAAAATTAGGTTGTTATTGTGAAAAAGGAGGTTTTATGATAAATAGATTTCTGTACTTTGCTGTTGTTTTTATAACAATGCTTTTTGCTGATTGGGAACCTGACCACAGGCTCACCTTTGACAACAGTGTTTCCCAGACTTCACCCAATAGTGGCTGGTGTATTGGTGCCAAGAATGATACAGTTCACGTTGTCTATTTTGATTATCGGGAGGGAGGTGATAAGATATTCTATCAGCGCTCTTTGGATGGTGGTGTTTCCTGGGAACCCGAGACTGTGATTGTTGACACCCCTGCAGTCTATCCTGGTTCACCAGTTGTGTCGCTCGCAGTATCAAGTTCAGGCGGAGTTCATGTTGTATGGTGTGATTATCTACGTGGCAATGACGATGAAATATTTTACAAACGTTCTACAAATGGTGGAACAGACTGGCTACCAGATACCATGCTTACCCGGGATAATTTCATGGTTGAGAACGATTCCTGGGCATCCATTGCTACGGCAGGTCAGTTCATACATATTACCTGGCATGACTTTAAATGGGATGGTGCACAACTTAACTGGGATATTTTTTATAAAAGGTCAACAGATAATGGTACCCATTGGGAGCCAGAACAGCGATTGACTGTTCATCCAGGCCAATCAGGACCGCCATCAATTGTTGCGTCTGATTCAATGGTGTATGTGGTATGGTATGATTTGCGTGATGGCAATCCTGAAATATATTTCAAACGCTCAACAAATTATGGTTTGACATGGGGACCTGATACAAGACTTACCAGTGATGGTGCAAACTCATATATGCCAACGATTGGTGCAAACAGTACATCAGTACATATTTCTTGGTTTGATAATCGGGATGGTGATTGGGAAATCTATTATAAGCGCTCAACTGATTGTGGCAATACCTGGAGCAGTGATATGAGATTGACTGATTCACCTGGTGATTCTTATCATCCATCAATTGCAGTTTCCGGACAAAATATTCATCTTGTCTGGTATGACCAGCGGGATGGAAATTATGAGATATACTACAAAAATTCTTTTGATAATGGTGCAACCTGGAATCCTGACACCGGATTGACCTCTGACCCTTCGTCTTCTTTTTATCCCTCAGTCGCTGTTTGGGGAGATAAAGTCCATGTTGTCTGGACTGATGAACGGGACGGTAATCGGGAAATTTACTACAAACGGAATCCAACTGGTAATGCTAAAATAGAGGAAAGAGAAGTTAGAAATCAGAAAATGGTGAGAGTAATAAAGGCTGTTCCCAATCCATTTTCTCATTATACTGTGATATCAGGGTACGAGCATGCATATTTCAATATCTTTGATGTTTCAGGAAGGTATCTTGGACAACAGCCCGGCTGTAAACTCGGAGTTCACCTACCGAATGGAATTTATTTTATTGAGGAAACAAATAGCAATCAGAGATTAATCATTATTAAAATTAGATAAAAGAATCACGAGAAAATGATCGCCAAATTCAGAACTACATAGACCACAAGGAATATGTAGAAACAAATTCTATCAAGACGTCTTGACGCTTCTTCTTTACCACTTGCGAACAATTTCAAAGAAACAATGGATTCAGCAATTGATAGAAAAATGAAGAATATTGAAATAATGTGTAGTTTATCCGTGAGTGTCATAATATTTGTATCAGGCAGTAAAGACGCAATCACCACTTCACTGGCAACCGCAGCAAACAATGCACCTGCACCAAGTCCGAATCTCGGGTCAAGGTCTGTTGGTTTTATGAAAAGGGCAATCAATGCTACAAGCGCGGCAACAAATACTGTAAAGAACAATTTGAAGAAATAACCATAGCCCGGTCTGATAATATTGACGGAGAATATAAACCGTGAATAGATTGAAGCATTGTTTGTGGGCAGAGAGATATCTCCATAGTTTGTCTTGTATGTATGGGCAGAGACAATTGCATTGGTTGTTCCCAATTTCCATCCAGGAACTTGGACCTGTGGGTCAGTTCCACTGTTTTCAGTGTCAGGTACATATTTGAGTTTGAATTCTTCATTATCATTATCTTCAATCTCTATGGTTAGCGTGTGATTATCAAGAGGGAAACGGGAAATATCCCAGAATTTTTTTATCGTAGCAATGACCCGGCACGCTCCATAATTAAATCCATTGACCTTATCATGATATACACCTTCTTTTGATTCAATGTGTCCATTCACGACATCAAAACTTTCAAGCGGGTTCAAGTCTTTGTCTTTCCAGCGAAACCAGATATAGAAATCAGCAACATATTGGTTGTCTTTCAGACTCATGCTCGTTATCTGATTGAGATAGATACCAACATATACCTGTTCTGGTCTCTGCTCCTGCGATAAAGAAGTCTGAGCACAGAGCAGAACTAACATTAGCATGTAAGGAAAGGTGTTTGCCTTAATTAGAAAATTCTTAATGATATTCATGACAGACCTCACTTTTTTTGGATATTTGTGCAATCTTAGCCATATTTACTTCTTATATCGGTTGCGAAAAGCGCATTGTCCAATTAACCCGAACCATATCGCATTTCGCAACCGTAGAACGATTTCTGTCCTCAACTTC
>JBDRWH010000098.1:0-6509 GCA_039802325.1 Caldifarciminota bacterium | reverse complement strand
GTTGGGAAATCGCTCTTCACGGTTCCTATGACTCTTTTGATAACTATGAACAATTGAAAAAAGAGAAGGAAGCACTTGAGGCAATAATTGACTGCAAGGTATTTGGCGTCCGACAGCATTACCTTAGATTGAAAATTCCAGAAACCTGGCTAATACAAAAAAAATTGAATCTGACATATGACGCAACCTTTGGTTCCAATGACCAAATAGGCTTTCCCGATAACCGGATCGTTCCCTTCAGACCTTTTAACGATGGTTTTCTTGTGATTCCATTAGCAATGATGGACTATGTGTTGTTTTCGAGAGGGAAAAACTTCGTTGATCAGCTTGCAATATGCGAAGATTTGCTGAATCAAGCACAGAAAAGAAGGGCACTTGTTGTTATTCTCTGGCATCAGAGGGTTTTCAATGAAAATGAATTTCCAAATGCAATAAAACTATATGAAGATACAATCAAAATGAGTATTGATAAAGGTGCATGGGTAACTTCTTTAATTGATATCGCTAAGTGGTGGAATGTAAGCAATCCATAATTATGAAATCAGAAATGCCTGAAGAGATAAAATTTAATAACAATTTCAAAAAAGCATCTTTCGCAGAACGCCAGGCGATAGACCGGGATTTCTACGATAAGAAATACTCAATCACTGACTATAAGCGTGCTTTAAACATAGACAGGGCATTCATAAGAGGAATAGTTGAAAAGTATAAGATTCCAAAAGGAAATTTACTTTTGGATTTGGGATGTGGCACTGGCTGGTACAGTAATCTGTTTGCTGAGTTAGGATTAAATGTTGTTGGTATTGATTATAGCAAAACAGGAGTTATGAATGCAAAAAAACTTTATGGTGATAAAATTCATTGGGTAGTTGGTGATGCCTTCAATATGCCTTTCCGTCACGAACCGAAATTTGATATTATATTCTGTTGTGATTTTCCACCTTATAATTTGATTGATACTCCAGAGCAGACAATTGAAATTACAAAAAAAATATTCGAATTTTTAACAAAAGACGGCGTCTTTATTTTCATCTGGAGTAGTAAACTTACTGGTAAAAGAGATGGTGATAGTGTTATAATTGAATATACAACCAATCAGGTGAAAGAGATTTTTTCAAAATCTGGCATTATTATTGGCGCAATATATACTACAAACAAACAGTTATTTCCTATTCTGGGGCAATATGCAATCAGTAATTTCATTACCAAATTGACTTCGTTCGCCATAAAGTTTCACCATGGTAATGTGCGGATAATCTGTGGGGTTAAGAAAAATACCTGATATTTCTCATTTGTAAGATCTCCTTTCTCAGCACTAAATTCAAACCAAGTTATTTCCCAAATCTTGTATTCTATGAGTATTACCACCAAATTGGCTAAGCTTATTGATGCAATAAGGTATCCGCCTCATATGGCATCGCGTATAATAGACAACTTTATCAACCCCATAGTAGGTTTGAAAATACACAGATTAGATATAACATCTGATTTAGAGGAATTGAATGAAATAAGAACACATGCGAGAAACAGGACAACAATAAATGACCATCTTGAAACTCTTTTTGCGGAATCAATATGCTCAAATCCCAAATTGATAATAGAACTGGGTGTGGAAACTGGTCAATCAACCTTTGTATTTGAGCGTGTTGCCCGATTATGCAAGGCAAGATTTATTAGTGTGGATATAAATGATTGTTCTAATGCTTGCTCCTGGGCTGATTGGATTTTTGTTCAAAGGGATGATATTGAATTTGCAAAGGAATTTGAGTCTTTTTGCAAAAACCGTAATATTGAACCTAAAATTGATATTCTCTTCATTGATACGAGCCATTTATATGAACATACCTTGCAGGAGATAGAATCATACTTCCCCTATTTATCAAATAAAGCAAAAGTTTTTTTCCATGATACAAATATGAAAAACATCTTCCGTAGAAAAGATGGCAGTATGGGAGTGGGCTGGGATAATAGGAGAGGAGTCATCCGGGCGCTTGAGGTATACTTTGGTAAATCTTTTGATGAAAAACATGATTTCATTGATTGCCGAAAAGGCTGGTTAATAAAGCACTATCATCATTGTAATGGCTTGACGATATTGGAAAGGATGGTTTTTTGAATGTTCAGTTGCAGGACTTAATTATACAATATCTGTAATGCTTTAACAGTGATTAGGATCCGCTTGGCATGGTGTAAAAACATTTATTCAGAAAAACTGCGAACCAATAATGCAAATTACAGAAAAAATGAAATTGACTACCTCTTCGTTGATGGAGACCACACCTACGAAGGCTAAACCATTAATAAAGAATTTTATGTTTCTTATGGTGGTCCAAATTGCTAATTATGTTTTTCCGTTGATTTCTTTGCCATATTTAGTTCGTGTTCTCGGACCTGAAAAGTATGGTTTAATTGCTTTTGCCCAATCCTTTATAGGGTATTTCATTTTAATTACTAATTATGGTTTTGATCTTTCGGCAACGAGAGAGATTTCAATCTCTCGCGAAAATAAGGAAAAATTAGTTGAAATTTTTAGTTCAGTAATATGTGCAAAGATATTGTTGTTGGTATTTTGTTTTTTTGTTTTCATTTTCTTCCTACAGATAGACAAATTTAAAAAGGATTCTTTAGTATATGCATTAACTTTCGGAATTATTGTGGGGCAAACTCTCTTTCCATTGTGGTTATTTTTGGGATTAGAAAAAATGGAGTATATTACAATTCTCACGGTTTTAGAAAGAGCAGTTTTTACTGTTTGCATATTCATTTTTATCAAAAATATGAATGATTATGTTTATGTCCCGTTGTTCAACACTATTGGTTACTTGATATCAGGGACTTTGGGTTTGCTGGTTGCCTTTTTAAGGTTTGGCATCACCTTCAGAGTGCCTAAACTTCATAACATATTTTCACAAATTAAACAAGGTTGGCACAGTTTTATTTCAACTACTAATGTAAGCCTATATTCTACAACCAATATATTTATCCTCGGACTGTTCTGGAATAATGTAATAGTGGGATATTACGCTGCTGCTGAAAAATTGATATATGCAGTGCAGCGATTATTAATACCATTGTCCCAAACGGTATTTCCGTACATCAGTAAAACCGCCCACGAAAAGAGAGAAGAAGCAGTTTTGTTTATTAAGCAAATCCTGCACATAAATATTGCGATAGGGATTATTCTTGCTATTACTATACTTTTGGGTGCTAGGATAATAATAAAAGTAATCCTTGGACCAATGTATCAAGAATCAATTATTATAATGCAAATATTCGCTTTTTTGCCATTAGCGGGCGCAGTTGCTAATGTGTTAGGATTTCAAACTATGCTACCTTTCAAAATGGACCGTGAACTGGCCAAGGCATTACTAATTACCGCTCTAATTAACGTCGCATTAGCATTTATCTTGATCCCATTTTTCGCCCATCTTGGAGCTGCTGTTGCATTTTTAAGCACAATGTATTCTGCTTGCTTAATCCTATTCTTATTCTTGAAAAAAGCGGATATAAATCTCTTGTTTTCAAAGAAATAGATTCGTTGGACTGAATAATAATAATCACATTAAGAAAATGAACGCAAATATTTACAAACTGTGAGTGATGTACAGGATTATCATAGTTATTGCTACATACGGTCTGCGCTCACTCTATGTAAAGCGCTTATTTGAATCTTTATTTCAACCTTCCATAAAGAAGACTATTATAGTCGTCAATAAGATGCCCGCCGGGCATAGAGAATATCTTAGCCAGATAACCTCAGAAAAAAACAGAGTAAGAATTATTACTAATTCTGAAAACCTTGGCTCGGCGATCGGGTTTGGTATGGGTATAAAAGAAGCACTCTCTGACCCTGAATGTGATTTTATCTGGTTAATGGACGATGATACCATGCCTGAGAAAAGTACGCTTCAAACCTTGCTGGAGAAATGGGAAAAATTAAGCGCAGATTATGGAGCAAACAATTTTGCGCTGGTGTGTTTCAGACCTGACCAACAGCCCGAGATAGCACGTGGTTTATCAACTTATGGATATTATTTAAGGCCAGGTTGTTTTTTTAGTTTTCATTTTCTCAATATGCCTTCACGATTGTTGAGGTCAGTATTGTCAGCAAGAAGCAAATCTGCAGAATATCCGGAAACTATCAGAGTTCCTTATGCACCCTATGGCGGATTCTTCGCCCACAGGTCGGTTTATGAAAAGATTGGACTTCCCAATTCAGATTTCGTCCTCTATAAGGATGACCTTGAATATACTCTCCGTCTTACGCGTGCTGGTGGTTATATTTTTTTGTGTCCATCAGCACGGATCAATTCTCAGGAAATTGCCTGGGATAACTTGAGGCGATTTCCATTCGGGATTCTTCCCTGGTTAGATTCAAAAGAGGAATTCCGCATATATTATGGAGCGAGGAATACCGCCTATTTTGAAAAAAATTATTATGACCAAAAAGTTTACCGTACTATAAATCGCTCCATATATCTAACTCTTCTTTTCTTGCTGAGTTTATTTATGAAAAAGAAAGGACGTTTCCGATTAATCATCAAGGCAATTAAAGAAGGTGAACTGGGGAAATTGGGTTATAATAATTATTTCCCTCTTCCATGAATTTAATTAGCCATCGGAAGTATATCCTCATTACGCCATTAAAAAATGAAATAAAATTTCTTCCGGAGGTCCTTAATTGTGTAACAAACCAGACGATCCTCCCGGCGCTCTGGATATTCGTTGATGATGGCAGTACCGATGGTTCATACGAACTACTTCAGGAGTGGACAAGGAAGGTATCATGGATTAAAATAATAAGACTTGAAGGAAAGAAAAAAAGGGAGATTGGATTTCATTATTCAGAAGTCGTGGCTGAGGGATTTGAGTTTTTCAAAAAAGTCTGGTACGATTCATTTGACTACATTGGAATTCTTGATGCCGATATAGTACTGGCAAACGACTATTTTGAAAGACTCATTAAAAAATTTGAGGAAGACAAAAATTTAGGAATTGCAAGCGGGATTGTACTATGTAAAGTAAATAATAAAACGATATGGGAAAAGGAACCACCGGAATGGCCCTGTGGCGCAGCAAGACTCTGGACAAGAAAGTGTTTTGAAGAAACCGGCTGGAGATTAACAAGGGCTCCGGATAGTGTATCAACAGCACTGGCAATGCGGCTTGGTTACAATACACGTAATTTCCAGGATTTGAAAATAACCCATCTTCGTCCCACCTGGAGCGGAAGTGGTTTCTGGTACGGATTCATTGATATCGGTAAGAGCCGACATTATTTGGGTTATGACCCAATGTTTATCATTTTTGCTTCACTGAAATATACATTTGATTATCCACATATCGGCACGATTCCTTTCTTGATCGGATATTTCAGCGATTTTATTGGATATAAGAAAAGGATTGAAGATAAACTGGTTATTGATTTTTTCAAGAAACGATTAATCAGTAAAATAGGCTTGAGGGTAAGGAAATGTTTTGGAAATTAGAATGAAAAAAATAAATGTTGTTTTTGCTGCGGATTATATTGCACCGAGCCCAGGTGCGTTTATCCATAGCCTTGAACTACTTTCAGAGGCGATAACGCAGAATGGTGGGCGTGTGGCATACTTGTTTAGTGAACCGCGTGAGTACCTTGATCGGCTGAGGAGATACGGTGTGGTTCATATCTGTAATAAGACTGCAAATAAGCGATTTAGCATTTCTTCTCTTATAAATATGGCACACGCCATAAAAGAAATCAAAGGTCAGATTGTCCACATTCATTTTTTAGGTCTGGCATATTTGTTGTCAGCTGTGATACTTAAATTTTTTTACCACCATAGAATAATAGTCCATTATCGCAATCCACCGGTGAGCCTGTTGAATGATTCAAAGATTCACCATAGATTTAGTCCCTTATTTTATTACCTGCTTAATCTGCTATTTATTGATGCCAACGTAGTCATCAGCGAGTCCATCAAAAAAATGTTAGTGGAAAGAAATTTTGCAAAATCTGATAAAATTAATGTAATTTATAATGGAATTGATCCTAATATTGTAACAAATGACTCAATCATGGCAGAAAAGATACTTGAGGAGAAAACAGGAATAAAATTCTCAGGTCATTTCGCTGTAGGAATGATTGCGAATTTCTCACCCCAAAAAGACCATCAGACTGTAATTAAAGCCGCATCAATTCTGGCGAAGAAATTTTCTAATCTTATATTTATCTTCATAGGCTCGGAAAAAATTACTGAAGGCACGGGATATATGGAAAAAGCTAAATCATATGTTATTGAGAATAATCTGGAGGATTATGTTCGTTTTGTTGGCGAAGTAAAAAATGTACATGAAATAATTTCGCGATTTGATATTGGACTCTTGATTTCAAATTTTGAAGGATTCGGAAATGCCCTTGTCGAATTTGCCATGGCAAGTAAGCCGGTAATCGGAACTGCGGTTGGCGGGATACAAGAGATCATTGAAGATGGGAATAATGGATTCTTAATTAATCCTGGTGATTATAA
>JBDRWH010000097.1:0-6535 GCA_039802325.1 Caldifarciminota bacterium | reverse complement strand
TACCGATGCCCAGCGATTGTGTTTCTGGTGGTTGACTATATTGGTATGGAAAACTACTGGGATATTTCAATATCTAAAAAAAGAAATCGTCATCTCAACTGGAATCAAATTCTGGAGATGAAGGAATCGGGGGTGAGTTTTGGGTCACACACAATGTCGCACTGCAATCTTACCAGATTGAATTCTGAAAGACTGGAATATGAATTGTTTGAATCAAAAAGAATTTTGGAAAAATATCTTGGACAGATTGATGCTGTGTCATATCCATTTAACAGGGTAAATACCTGTGTGCTAAAAAAGGTTGCTGAGGCAGGTTATAAATATGGTTTTGGTGGTGAAGGCACAGATAACCTGCTGATCAAAAAGGAGGCAATCTATATAATTGACACATCGTTTACATTTAGAGTTAAGATTGCTGAAAGACCTTCGGTTTTATATTCTTATGAACGCTTTAAGCAGAAGGTCATAAATTATTTCACGATTGCCACCATTTTAAATATGCATGGCAAGGAGGTATTATGATGCACAAAATCTTTTTTGTTGTCACAATAGGTTTTGTTATGCTCAATGCTCAGAATTCAGATAAACTCCTGGCTCAGGCAATACAGTTGTATGAAACACGGCATCTGGATAAAGACAATCTAACAAAAAGCTACGAGATACTCTCTGGTCTTGTAGAAAATGAACCTGGCAATCTGCGCGCAAACTATGAGTTTTCCAAGGTCCATTATCTTCTGGGCGACAATGCCGAAAAAAAAGAAGAGAAGTTGAATTTTTATGCCCGGGGCATGGAATATGGAAAAAAGGCTATTGCTCTGGATAAAAATTCTGCCCAGGCACACTTCTGGTATATGGTAAATTTGGGAAGAAGCGGACAGACAAAAGGTGTGCTAAATTCGCTTAGTCTTGTTCCCGAAATAAAAAAGGAGATAGAAACCGTTCTAAAACTTGATCCCAAACATACAGGAGCAATGGATGCTGGCGCAATGCTCTACTATGAACTACCAGCACTGATGGGTGGTAATCTGAACAAGTCAATAGAATATCTTAATAAAGCAATTTCTATTGATTCAAATTATACAATTCTTTATGTTGATATGGCAAAAGTATATATAAAGAAGAAAGAATATGAAAAAGCACGGTGGTTCTTAAACAAAGTTCTGGAGATTCAGAATCCTACTTATCAAGCAGATTATGTTCTTGATGATAAGCCAGAGGCTTTGAAACTCTTGGACCAGATCAAAGAAAAATAAGACCTAATCTTGAATTACAAATTCCCAGGCGCAGTAGTATTCTTCAGGATGTTTATCCGGCGGGCAGCATAGGCAATTTGTTTTTATCCGTGAGTCAATCGTTTTAGCAAAGTAAGAATATTCTACGATGCCCACTGGTTTGCAAGGAAAGTCAGGCAAATTCTTTCTCTTCCTTGCCTCTTGAACACGACAGTTATTCATTCTTAACACACATTTTTTCTCAGAAATCTCTATAATCTCCTGTTTATTGATAAAAGCATACAACCGGAATTTTAGTGCCTGAATAAGCCCGCCTATACCACTATTGGGCGCGATATTCAAGCGTTTCATTATTCTTTCTGCCTCAATAACCGTAAATTTTTCCCATGCCTTCTTATCAATTTCAATTGCTGATTCCATGCCGTATTTCTGTTCAACAAATAGAAACCAGAGTCCATCATGGGCAAGCCAATTCTTGGCGAGGTCAGGAATAAAATTTAAGAGTTCCTCTCTGGACAGGTCAGCAGGTTCAACCAATTTTGATTGTTTCATAGAAAATCTTGCCTCCATATCTTTTCTTCTTTATTTTTCCGGATTTCATGAGTCCTTGAATACTTTTAACCAATTCATTTTGATTGATGCCCAGACTTTTGTTCATATCAACCATTGTTGCAGGCCTTCTTTTCAGATACTGCAAAACCATTTCATTTATATCTCTCAATACCGGGATATTGCCTGGTCTCTTAAATTCTGCTACCACTTCGCAATTATTACCGAAAATTTTCTTTACGAGTTTTAGGTCAGACATAGATAATGGTCGGGCAAATTTTTCACTTGGTGGTCTTACTACAGTATTCAGTTGGATTTTATCTGGTCTGATTTTATTTATTGCCTTTTTCAGTGCCAGGATATCCTGTCTTGAGTCATTTATCCCCTTGATAAGCATTATTTCAAGCCAGATCTTACCCTTGTACAATTTGCGAAACCGAACTAATCCGTCAATTATTTTTTTGACAGTTATGCCCGGTGCTGGACAGTGGATTTTTCTGAACTTCTTCTCTTCAGTGGTGGTAAGTGTGGGCATAACAACATCAGCACTCAAAAGATTCTTCTGGATATTCCTGTCATAAATTGTAGAAGAATTAGTGATTACCGCAACAGGAATTTTTGTGAGATTTTTAACTTTTTTTATTATTGAACCGAGGTTTGAATTCAAGGTTGGTTCACCAGAACCGGAAAATGTTATATAATCAATCTTCGTTTTTGTCCTTAGCAGGGGACTCAATTCCTTCAAAACCCCGTTTACGGAAACATATTTTTCTCGTTTCCGTGTTTGATTAGTTGTTTTTCCTAACTGACAGTAGATACAATTGTAAGTGCAGGTCTTGGGAACAAGTAAATCAATTCCCAATGAATATCCCAGACGCCGCGAAGGTACTGGTCCGTAAACAAATCTTTTAAGATTTGACTGTCTTGACGCGATTCTTTGTATCAAGGATAACAATCCTGGGTTTAAAAAGTTCTGCCTCTTGCTGGACGGTAAATGCATAAGAAAGTATACAGAGTTTCTGCCCTTTTTTGCCTTTTAGTGAAGCCGGACCATAAAGGATAAACTTTCTTGAACTTGGCTTTTCAGGAATAACATAGGTTTCAAGCCTTTCACCATTGTCATAATTCAAAACCTGAACCTTTTCTCCAGGTTTTATGTGTGCTAATTCCATGATTTTTGCGTCTATGCCCATACTTCCTTTGTAAAAGAGAATTGTATCTGTAATGATTGCTTCTGTTATCTTTGATTTCAAAACTTCAACATAAGTATGGTGATCTGTTTGATTGTTTATTCCCTGACGAATGATTGCGCGGTGGCTCAAAAATGGAATCCCTGGCAACTTGTTTTTGGAAAAGAACCGAACTTCTGTAGTATCTGAACCAGGTTTGGTCTTACCCCCAGTAATTTCAATTTCATAACCGATAAGAAGTACATCTCCATAGATTCTTGTTGGTTCGACATAAACTCCAAGCATCTTTTTTATTATGCCGTTTAAGCCGGTTTCTTCTTTCAATTCTCTTAATACTGCCTGTTCTGGTGTTTCATTTGGTTCAATGAAACCTGAGGGCAATGCCCATTTGCCTTTTTCTGGTTCAGCGCCGCGCTTGATCAGCAGTATTTCATCATTGGAATTCGTTATGAATCCAGCAACTGATGGTACTGGATTATTATAATGTCGCCAGCCGCATTTTTTGCAAACAAATACTGATTGTTTTCTTATTAAATTATTTTTACAAACCGGACAATACAACCATTTTTGCATACTCACGCCCCTTTGGAATTTTTATTTAATTCATTCAAAAGTTTGTCTGATTCAACATTATATTTCTGACACAATTCCTCAACTGTGCCCCAGAAAGGTTCGCCGCAGACAAGGCAGGGAAGACCCATTTTTACAAAAATACCTGCCTTTTCCGGAAATTTTTCAAGAATGTCTTCAATTTTAGTTTCTCTTGTGAACACAGGTAATTATATCCAAAATAGACAAAGAATCAATGGGTGATAATCAATGTGCCTCTGCCCAGTTCTTTCCGATGTTTATATTTACTACAATCGGCACATCAAACTCGCAAACATTCTCCATTGCTTTTTTAATGATTTCTCCTGCCTCACTTATTCTTTCTTCTTCTATTTCAAATAGCAGTTCATCATGGATTGACAATAGAAGTCCACTCTTAAAACCTGCCTGGCTTAATCTCTTTTCAACTTCAATCATTGATAATTTTATCAAATCCGCAGCCGTCCCCTGGATTGGTGTATTGATTGCCAATCTTTTTCCAAACTCTCTGAGATTATGATTGTCAGAATTTATCTCGGGGATAGGCCTTTTTCTGCCAAACAATGTCTCTGTATAACCTTTTTGCTCAACACTTGATATTGCTGATACCCGCCATCTATTAACTTCTGGATACAGACCATAATAAGACTGGATGAATTGTCCTGCCTGTTCCAGCGAAATTCCGAGTTCCTGAGCAAGCCCATAATCACTCATTCCATAAATCAACCCATAGTTCACAACTTTGGCAATGCGTCTTTTCTGCTCATCAACATTATCTTCGCCAGTATCAAAGATCAGTGAGGCAGTATGATTGTGGATATCGCGACTGGTTTTGAATGCTTCAATAAGATTTGTATCCTTTGAAATATGTGCAAGTATTCTCAATTCAATTTGCGAATAATCAGCAGAAATAAGCAGAAATCCTTTTTGTGCTACAAATCCTTTTCTCAACTCATTACCTAAGTGGCTGCGGATAGGAATATTCTGTATATTGGGATTGTTTGAAGAAAGCCTGCCTGTAGCAGTGCCGGTCTGGTTAAAGGTTGTATGTATCCTGCTGTTTCTTGCAAATTCAATCAAGGGGTCAATATAGGTGCTTGATACTTTGGCGAGCTCACGATATTCCAGGATTTTACGGGGTAGTTCGTGTTTCGCACTTAATTGCTGGAGCACTTCAAAATCAGTCGAATAATGGGATTTTCCTTTTTTCAGTGGTGTCAGTTTGAGTTTTTCAAATAGAATATGGGAAAGCTGTTTTGGTGAATTGATATTGAATACACTACCTGCAATCCTGTAACATTCGTCAGCCAGCGCGGTAATATCCTTTTCAATTTGCTTTCTCAGTTCTTTCAAATAGCCAATATCAATGCCAATACCCCTTTTTTCCATTTCAGCAAGGACAAATATCAGAGGTTCCTCAATTTTTGTGTAGAGGTCAATCTCACCAAGTTCTTCAAGTTTTTTGCTCAGGACAGGATAAAGTTTTAGAGACAGATTTGAAATTGCTTCAGGGGTTGGCTCGCAATAACAATTCAAATACCGCAGACAGATATCCTCAAATTCATTATTCTTCATATTCGGGTCAATGAGCCAGGCACCAATCTTCAAATCAAATAGGGGTGATTTCAAGGCTCCAGTTTTTATCGCTTGTTTCAGGTCATAGCCGATCTTTGTTATGTCAGGCTTGGAAATAATGCTGAATGCGTGTTTCATGGATGTGATATAGACTTCATTTTCATTGAAGCTCAAAAAGACATTATCTCCATCAATATGGATTCCTGCATATTTTTTTATCTCGGCACTTGAGATTTCTGTTTTCCTGATTATCTTGTCGGTGTGAAATTTTTCAGCAAATTCTTTTGCAAAAGAATGGAATTCAAGTTCGGAAAGAACTTTAAGGACTCCTTCAGCATCCACTGTCCTGGTCTTTAATTGTTCAGGATTTGCTTCAATTGGAACCTCTGTTTCCAGCACTACAAGTCTTTTTGATAACAACAGGGTTTCACGATGTTCAGCAAGTTTTGGTTCTTTTTCCAGTGCCTCATCAATATCCGCATATTTTTTCAAAATTTCTATTGCCCGATGTGGACCAATACCAGGCACACCAGGGATATTATCAATTGAATCACCGCATAGTGAAAGATAATCACCGATTCTTTCAGGCAAGACACCAAATTTTTCTCTTACCCTTTCTGCATCATAGATTATATCATTGACTGCATCATAAACAAAGACATTTTTAGAGATAAGTTGCATAAGGTCTTTGTCTGAACTCACAATGTAAACTTCGCCATAATTCTGCAATTTCTTCGTCAAGGTTGCAAGTATATCATCCGCTTCAAATCCAGGGATTTCAAAACTTGGAATGCCCAGGAACCGGCTTATTTCTTTTGCCTTTTCAATCTGAAAAGGAATGTCGCGCGGGGCAGGTGGCCGGGTTGCTTTGTATTCTTTGAACAACTTGTCCCTGAAGGTTTCGCCCGGGGAATCAAAGGCAAGTACAATATAGTCACTTTCAAATTTCGCCTTTATTTTTTTTATTGAATTCAGAAAGCCGTAAATTCCAGAAGTATTCTGGCCTTTTGAGTTTTTAAGCGGATTTTTGATGAATGCAAAATATGCGCGGAATATTAAAGAATGGGCATCAAGCAGCAGGAATCTCTTCACAAAGAATTATATCTGATATTAAAGATATTGCAAGGAGTTATTTTAGCATTGAAGAATTTTTCGTAAGAGCGGTTTCTAATGGCAATAAAATCAAATTTCGTTGTTTTTTAAAAGACATAGAACGGCAAAAGTTTACACTTTCCAACTCTCCTTAAATGTTCACATAAGCAGAAGCTGTGTCTTGAATTTTTTAGGATGTCGCCTTACCCTTGACAAATGCTTTTTTTTAGTATAGTATACTATAAAAAGGGCGATAGAGGGCTAAAAAAGGCTAAAGAGGGCGAAAAGGCAAGAAGGGCAAAGAAGGAG
>JBDRWH010000096.1:0-6566 GCA_039802325.1 Caldifarciminota bacterium | reverse complement strand
GATACAAAATATGATTATTCAATCTATCAGAATGAAAGAAGCAATCTTTTGATTCCCCTTGAAATTATTTATCGCAATGCCCTACCAGCGGGTTCATCAATTTTCAAAAGACTGAAAGACGGTTCTTTGAGATTGGATGAAATAGGTCTAAAGAAAATGCCTGAGCCAGGGCAAACTCTTGAAAGACCGATTTATGATGTATCCACAAAACTTGAGATAACAGACAGATATTTGACCTGGGATGAGGCAAAGAAAATCTGTTCGCTATCAGATAAAGAATTGAATGAAATGAAGAATATTGTTGCGTCTATCAATGATTTAATTACAAAGGAGACACGAAAGCTCGGGCTTTTTAACGAAGATGGGAAAATTGAACTTGGATTCGATGAGAATAGAAATTTTGTTCTTGTTGATGCCTTAGGAACCCTTGATGAGTGTAGATTTACTTATGAGGGTATGCCTGTGAGCAAAGAGATTGCAAGGATTTATTATCGCAAAACCGATTGGTTCAAGGATGTTGAAGAGGCGAAGAAGAAGGATAGAGTAAACTGGAAGTCAATTGTCAAGACTGAACCACCCCATCTGTCAGAAGAATTATACAATGGCATCAGTCTGATATATCAGGCTTACGCAAATGAAATTACCGGTAAAGAGTGGTTTGAAGCGCCACCCTTGAAAAAAATTCTTGAAGATTTAAGAAAGATAAACAATGATTAACGACAGGGAGGTATTATGCCTGAAAAGATAGGCATTGTTGGTTATGGATCATATCTACCCCGTTATCGCATAAAAGTTGAGGAGATTGCAAAACAATGGGGTAGAGACTCTGAGACGATTAAAAAAGGTCTGGCATTGAGAGAAAAGACCGTGCCCGGTATGGATGAAGATACGATAACAATTTCGGTTGCTGCAGCAAAAAATGCCTTGAAAAGGGCAGAGATTGACCCAAAGAAAATCGGTGCAGTATATGTTGGTTCTGAATCACACCCTTATGCAGTGAAGCCTTCTGCTACAGTCGTTGCTGAAGTTCTCGGGATCACACCAGAAGTTCATATTGCAAGTTTTGAATTTGCCTGTAAGGCAGGAACCGAAGCAATGTTTGTAGCATACAGCTTGGTAAAAGCTGGCTTGATGGAATATGCAATGGGAATTGGTGCGGATACATCCCAGGGTGCACCAGGCGACGCTCTTGAATTCTCGGCCTCTGCAGGTGGTTCGGCATTTGTTTTTGGAAAAGACAAAATTGTGGTGGAAGTCCTTGATACTTATTCCTGGGCAACAGACACACCTGATTTCTGGAGAAGAGAATATCAGTTTTATCCAAGACATGGTGGAAGGTTTACTGGAGACCCTGCTTATTTTAAACATATTTACAACGCAGGGAAAGGAATACTTGAGAAATCCGGTTATAAACCATCAGATTTTAAATACGCAATCTTCCACATGCCCAATGGCAAATTCCCGATGACAATCGGTAAGCGGCTTGGTTTCACAAAAGAGCAGATTGAACCAGGTTGGATAGTGCCATTGATGGGCAATACATATTCAGGCTCTTCTCCCACAGGATTTTCTGCGGTTCTTGATGTTGCTAAACCGGGCGACCTGATATTGCTTGTCTCTTTTGGTTCAGGTGCAGGCAGCGATGCCTTTGTCTTTAAAGTTACTGAAAGGATAAATGAAGTTCGTGATAAAGCAGATAGACTAAAGGATATGCTGGAGAATAACAGGATCTATCTCACCTACGGTGAGTATGCAAAACATAGACATAAGATCATAATGGCGGAATGATTAAATTGGTAATGGTTTATCGTTTTAAGTTGTTGCTGCCCGTTTCGTCAAACGGTTTTGTAAAAAGGCAAAAAATCAACAGACGATTAACGATACGGGCTGCGAAAACGAACAACCTTTATCGAAAACTGGAGGTAATATGCGTGATGTTGCAATAATTGGAATTGGAATGACAAAATTTGGAGAATTGTGGACAAAATCATTAAGGGATATTTTTGTAGAAGCAGCGTTAAAGGCGATTGATGATGCTGGTGTTGACCATATTGATTCAATGTATGTAGGTTCAATGACCCCAGGATTATTTGTCGGGCAGGAACATATCGGGGCTTTAGTGGCGGATTATCTCGGTACCGCACCAATTCCTGCGCTCAGAGTTGAGTCTGCCTGTGCATCTGGCGGGTTTGCATTTAGACAGGCATTCATTGATGTCGCATCAGGATTGAATGACATTGTTCTTGCAGGTGGAGTAGAGAAGATGACTGATGGGGCAGATGTTACTTATGCTTTATCAACTGCTGCTGACCAGGAATATGAGTGCTATCAGGGTATTACATTCCCTGGACTTTATGCGATGATTGCCAATGCGTATTTCCAGAAGTATGGGGCAACACGAAAACACTTGGCAATGGTTGCGGTGAAAAGCCATAAAAACGGTGCGCTCAATCCTAATGCCCAGTTCCAGAGTGAAATTACAATTGATGATGTATTAAATGCTACAATGGTCGCAGACCCAATAACAGTGATGGATAGTTCACCTGTGTCAGATGGTGCTGCCTGTGTGATTGTAACCACGGTTGATATTGCAAAAAAGCTCGGCAGGCCTATAGTAAAAGTTATCGGTTCTGGTGCAGCAACTGATACGATCGCCTTGCATCAGAGAAAGGATATTCTAAGCCTTGATGCGGTTAGAGTTGCTGGAGAACGTGCATATAAAATGGCAAGTTTAAAACCATCTGATGTAAAATTTGCTGAAGTCCACGACTGTTTTACAATTGCGGAATTGTGTATAACAGAAGAACTTGGTTTCTGCGAAAGAGGTAAGGCATACCAACTTGTGGAAAGAGGCGAAACAGGTCTTGAAGGAAAAATTCCGATAAATCCATCGGGTGGTTTGAAATCAAAAGGCCATCCAGTTGGTGCCACAGGTGTTGCCCAGATTGTGGAAATTGTCGAACAACTGCGCGGTAATGCTGGAAAACGGCAAATAAAGAATGCCCGAATCGGTTTGACACAGAATATGGGTGGTTCAGGTGCATCAAGTGTGGTTCATATTCTTAGAGTTGAATAATTTATGGACAGGCGAAAAATGATATGATTGAGTCAGTGCGTAAATCAGTAAATGCCAAATTCCAAAATCCAAATATCAAACAAATTTCAATAGTTAAATTCCAAATCAAAAATTTAGTAATTGTCGTTTGGAAATTGTTTGGAGTTTGGGATTTGGTGCTTGGGATTTAATCCGAAAGGAGTTATTATGCCTTCACCAAGATATACAAGAGAAATGCCACAAAGGTATCGGCTTGAGGCCGCAAAATGCAAAAAATGTGGTAAGATATTTTTCCCACCAAGGCTTATTTGCTCAAATTGTAAGTCGCGGGACTTTGAAAAGATAAAATTATCAGAAGAAGGTAAGATTGTTACTTATACTACAATTCGTGTAGCACCAGAGCAATTCAATACGCAGGTTCCATACAATGTAGCCGTCATAGAACTGAAAGATGGTGTTAGATTGATGGCGCAGGTCGTTGATTGTAAGCCTGAAGATATGGGGATTGGTAAGCCGGTGAAAATTGTTTTCCGAAAAGTCCAGGAAGAAGGCGCAGCAGGGATTATATGTTATGGATATAAGGCGATTTTAGCATAAATTCCAAATGCCAAATTTCAAAATCCAAACAAATTCCAATTCATCAATAGATTGATCATAAGATAGTTTGTGTATTGGAATTTAGGATTTGTTTGGAATTTGGTGCTTGGAGATTGGAGTTTAAACGACTTATGTACAAGATAGAATCAAAAATAAATCCAAATAATGCTGAATTCAAAGAAAACTATGAAGCAATGGAGCAGGCAGTAAGGACATTCAAAGAACGGCTTGAACTCGTGCGCAAAGGTGGACCTGATTATATGCACAAAAAACATAAAGAAAGGGGTAAACTTTTTGTACGGGATAGGTTAAAACTGCTTCTTGATCCCGACACCCCATTCTTAGAATTGAGTCAACTTGCCTCCTGGGATATGTATGATAATGAGCATCCAAGTGCTGCGATTGTTACTGGTATAGGCGTTGTTCAAGGCAGAGAAGTAATGATTGTTGCACACGATGCTACAGTCAAGGGTGGCACTTATGTTCCTGAGACGATAAAAAAGCATATTCGCGCTCAGGAGATTGCAATTGATAATCACTTACCCTGTATATATCTTGTTGATTCTGGTGGCATATTTTTACCGCTGCAGGTTGGTACATTTCCTGATAGATTCCATTTTGGGAGAATATTTTACAATCAAGCAATAATGTCGGCAATGAATATTCCGCAGATTTCTGTAGTAATGGGATTCTGCACTGCAGGTGGTGCATACCAGCCAGCAATGAGTGACGAAGTTGTGCATGTTAAAGGTGTAGGAACAATTTATATTGGCGGTCCACCACTTGTGAAGGCTGCAACTGGTGAGGTCGTGACCGAAGAAGAACTTGGGGGTGCAGATGTGCACTGCAGGATCTCGGGAGTGAGTGACCATTATGCGGTAAATGATGAACAGGCGATAGAAATTACCCGTAATATCGTAGAAAACTTGGGCAGACAACCAAAATATCCACTGGAGCGTGCAGAACCCAAAGAACCTGCCTACGACCCGAAAGAATTATATGGCATAATTCCCAAGGATTTGCGCAAGCCTTTTGATATGCGTGAAGTGATTGCACGAATTGTTGATAATAGTGAATTTCATGAATTTAAGGAACTATACGGTCCAACTCTGGTCTGCGGATTTGCACGGATTATGGGCTATCCAGTTGGAATATTGGCAAATAATGGTGTATTATTTTCTGAATCTTCACAGAAGGGTGCACATTTTATTGAACTTTGTTGTGTGCGGAAAATACCTTTAATATTTTTGCAGAATATTACTGGTTTTATCGTTGGTAAAAGATATGAACATCAGGGAATTGCCAAAGACGGTGCAAAACTCGTCCACGCGGTAGCAAATGCACAGGTCCCAAAATTTACGGTGATTATTGGTGGCTCTTATGGTGCTGGTAATTACGGAATGTGTGGTCGGGCTTATGAACCAAGATTACTATTTATGTGGCCCAATGCAAAGATCTGTGTAATGGGTGGTGAACAGGCAGCAGATGTGCTCACGGATATAAAAGTAAAAGCGTTACAAAAAGATGGCAAAAAACTTACACCCGAAGAAATAGAGGAAATCCGTAAACCAATCCTGGCAAAATATGAATACGAGTCAAGTGCATATTATTCAACTGCACGGCTCTGGGATGATGGAATAATTGACCCGCTTGATACCCGCACAGTTCTCGGACTTGGTATTGCAATGTCCTTGAATGCTCCGATACCTGAGCATAAATTCGGGGTGTTCAGGATGTAAACAACAAACGCAGAATCGCTACGCTTGCAGGAAACGCAGTATCACTTCGTTTGCAGTATCGTTTCACTCGTTGAACAATGAAGTTTAAATACGAAGATTTAGAAATCTGGGGATTAGCAATAGAATTGATAAAGGCGGTTTACGGTATTTTAAAAAAATTTCCCGAGGATGAAAAATATGATTTAGTTTCGCAGGGGAAAAGGGCAGTAGTTTCTATCGCGTTAAATATTGCTGAAGGTAGCGGTAGGAAGACAGATAAGGATTTTAGTTTATTTATAAATCGGTCAATAACTTCACTCCAGGAAGTGGATGCTGTTCTAAAAATCGGATTGAATTTAAATTATATCACGATAGATGACTACAATTTTGTAGCACCTATATTAGAAAAAGAATATTTTAAGCTTATCGCATTTGATAAAACTTTAAAGAAAGATAGCACTAAACGGAAGCGTTATGTTTAGGGGAATTAGATATTTTCACACCGAGTTCCAATCTGCAGGAACGATACTGCGATTACTGCAAGTCCGCCAAAAAGTTTGGCGGACGATACTGCGAGTTCCAATTTTATTGGAACGATACTGCAATATTAATCCGGAGGTCTAATGAACAAGATAACCTTCAAAGACATTGATAAGAAACTTAAAGAAGCCTGGCAGCCTCAGGATGTAGTATATGTAAATGAGACTGCCTTAAGGATTGCCAAAATTGATGGTGCCTACAAATGGCACACCCATATGAATGAAGATGAGTTCTTTTATGTATTAAAGGGCAAAATCTTCATTGATATGGAGAATGAGTCTATAGAATTAAAAGAAGGTGAAGGATTTTTAGTCAAACGGGGAACACGCCATCGTTCCCGCAGTGAAAAACCTGCCTATGTTTTACTTGTAGAGCCAATCAAAACAAAAACCAAAGGCGAAGAATAAGAATTCTGAGATTATATAGGAGCGGCTTCTAACTGCAACTATTTGGTTTTTCTGGTCTATCTGGTCTCTTTGGTCTTTCTGGTTTGTTCCGTTTCATGGCATCCATTTCTCGTTGCACGATTTCCATCGCCATTGACAAATTATTTGTAATAAATATAACAAAATATGATGAGTCATAAGGGCTTCAAACATGTTTATTGTCATTCTGAATTTATTTCAGAATCTCCTATATTGTTTACCTTAAAGTAT
>JBDRWH010000095.1:3502-6578 GCA_039802325.1 Caldifarciminota bacterium | reverse complement strand
GAATTTACCACAAAAGAAAGACCATAGGGAATGCCGTTCTTATTAAATCTTCGGGCGAGCACATTTTGATGCTGGATATAAGCAATTACAAAATTGCCACTTGTGTCACCATCAATGGAAGGTTGACTCATGCAGCCAGATGTTGTATCATCGTTCAAACAGAAATTTTTGTTTATTGTATCACCAGAGGCATTTATTAAAGTTCCGAATACTCTCATTCCGTTGGTAGGAGTGCGCAAGTCATACCAGATTATTGCTCCGCCTGAATCATAACATGTAATTGATGGATATAACTGCAGCGAATGACCCGGATAATCTTCGCTATTCACCTGGAAATCAGGAATAATAGTTTGACCGAGTAAAAACAGCACGATTAACATAATTCTCCCTTTGTAAAATTTTACATAAAAATTTTTGGGTGTCAATGAGCAGGTCGTAGGGCAAATTCTTGGGTTTGCATTGATTCTTTTTACTTGACTTTTTTGTCATCCTTGCTATACTCAATTTTCAAATCCATAGGAGGTTATATGATGAGAAGAAATTATCTGGTTGTGCTTGTGTTGGTGTTGATGACATCAACATTTTGTAAAAAAGAGAAAGAATTCTTGCCCTTTGAATTCATTATGGGAACCGATGTTTATACGCCATCAAATATGGGAATGCCGGATAAGGGCGAGAAATATCAGGACCCGAATTTCCTAACAACATGCCAGCGCATTACAGAAAAAGCAGACGGCTATTCAGGACCTGGTATAGAAAATGAATATGCAAGGTGCGACCCGGAAAATGCGAATGGGACAAGACTTATCCTGAGGGGAAATGATGGAACCTACTATCTGTATAATCGGGAAACCTGTGAAATGATAGGACAGATTACAGCGTTTAGTGAGTGTAACTGGGAAGAACCTGAACCACGCTGGGACAAAACAGACCCCAATATCTTTTATTATCTTTGCAACACCCAGTTGCGGAGTTACAATATAAGTACAGGAAATTCTACGACCATACACGATTTTAAGGATGAATTTTCTCTGGCATCATCAATAACCACGAATGTAGAAGGTGATGCATCTTTAGACAGGAGATATTGGGCATTCATTGTTCAGGATTCTAACTACAATTTTATTTCACTGATTGTGTATGACCGAGTTCTTGATAGTATTATAGGGCAGAAAAGCACGGGATTTCCTGATGAGTTTAACTGGTGCAGTATAGATATGAGTGGTAGCCACTGCATTTTGGGGTATGAATCGATCAACTATGTTCAAGTTTTTTCTCTTGATTTGAGCACTTCAATCAATTTGCCTGCGGGTTCAAATGCCCATGGCGACCTGGCACTCACAAGCAGTGGCGAAGATGTCTTTGTTTATCAAAACACTGCAACCGATCATATCTCAATGGCAGACCTGAATACAGGCACCGAGGTTCAGTTAGTTCCTATACCCTTTGATGTAAATATTGACATCGGTTTACATATTTCAGGAAATTGTGCTGAGACTCCTGGATGGGTTTTAGTTTCTACCTATGGTTCATATAATCTACCAAGCGGCTCAAGCCATTCCTGGATGGATTGTCAGTTATTTATGCTGGAGTTAAAGGCAAATCCAAGAATCTGGAGAATTGCCCATACTCAATCCTATACTTCACGTGACTACACCGGGGAGAAGAATTATTTTGCTGAGGCATTTGCTTCAATAAATACAACCGGCACAAGAATTTACTGGGGTTCTAACTGGCGTAATTATACTATGGATTATACTGATGCATATGTTGTCCTGCTTGAAGATAATTGGGTCAGCAAAATGCCTGCTCAATAAAAGAAAAAATCACAGGGTTAGGGTAATGCGAGTACAGATAGAAAAAACTGTGTACGTATTTTGTTTGATGCTTATGACAATCTTTGCTACCTGTTCAAAACGGGAAACAAACCTTGATATCAATGATTTCTGCTACCAGCTCCAGAATATTGACTTCTCAGAGATTGGTGCATCTGCCTTTGATCTGGTTGTCATTGACTATTCACAGAACGGTGATGATGAGAGTCGATTCACTTATTCTCAGATCAGCGATTTGAAAAATAGTTCAGGTGGTAATAAGATTGTGCTTTCATATATTAGCATTGGTGAAGCAGAAAATTACCGATGGTACTGGCATAATGAATGGGATTTGGATAATGATGGTCAGCCTGACCCTGGTGCACCTGATTGGCTCGGTCCGATGAATCCTGATTGGGAAGGTAACTACAAGGTCAAATACTGGGACCCTGATTGGCAGGGAATGATTTTTGCTTCGGATTCAAGTTATCTTGATAAAGTCATTGAATCAGGATTTGATGGTGTTTATCTTGATATTATTGATGCCTATGAATACTGGGGACCTGGTGGTGAGAGCGGACTTGAACGGCAGACAGCAGAACAGGAAATGGTGGATTTTGTAAAGGCGATTGCGAATTATGCGCGTAATGTTAAGGGGAAAAAAGATTTTCTAATTTTCCCACAAAACGGCGAAGGTTTGTGCACGCACAATGATTATCTTGAGACGATCAGTGGCATTGGGCGTGAGGATGTGTGGTACAATGATGATACACCACAGCCACCAGAAGAGACCCAAGGTGTGCTTGAAGACCTTGATGTTTTCGCAGAGGCTGGGAAAACCGTTCTTGTGATTGATTATGTAAGGCAGAATGAGCACATAGATGATTTTTATTCAAAAGCTGAACAGAAAGGTTTTGTGCCTTATGCCACGGTCAGGAATCTTGATAGTTTGGTAATCAATCCAGGGCATGAACCAGACTAAGAATATGAGTATGTAGCAATCAGAACGAATATTTTTGAATCAGTTTACTGTAAAATTTTTATGACTGCGACAATCAGAGTAGTGCACAATACAATTAAGGCAGGCGGCGTGAGTAATTTCAAACTACCTTTTATATCTCTCGCAAAATACTCACAGGTCACGCTGATACAGGGGTGAACAGGAGATATTACATAGCCAAAAAAAATGCCTGTGTAGATGAGTGCAAAATCAATGAGGGTTGGTTGGCTGGAGATCAAAAAAATGGGGAAAATGACAGATG
>JBDRWH010000095.1:0-3492 GCA_039802325.1 Caldifarciminota bacterium | reverse complement strand
CAGGTAACAGAACCCTTCCTGTTCCAACACCAAGAATGAAACCGCCAATAATGCACAGAATAAGTGGCGGAAAAGGAATTGCAGAAACTACCCTGTCCATACCTGAAATTTTGAAGATATTCAGAAAAAAGAAAATTCCGATGAGAATGAGCGAAAATTTATAAGGTTTCATTTTCTTTATTACATCTATCAAATTCATCTTTGCAGGACTGAATACAAGCGACAAACTAAAACCTGTTCCTACTCCAATAAGAGTTCCGATTTCCTTTATTGGAAAAATTCCTATAATCCGGAATCCAAAATCAAGTATTGGTGCGACAAGAATTATGAATAATGGAATTATGAGATTTCTAATTGAAAAAGGCTCATTATATGTGAGTTCGCCACTGATTTTGTTTAAGAGAAAAATCTGACCGAGGATTGTGGCAATGATCAGAGTAGGAAATAGGTATAATATGGCACCATAAAGATTTAAACCTACGATTTTTGTCGTAGCGATCAAGTCTGAACTCAGCGGGTAAATCAGGATTAGTAGATGACGGTACCAGATATTTATTGCTACTTTCAAGTCATCATTTACGCCTTCACCGCTTTTTTCCATTATTGGTGCTGAGAATAATGCACCGCCCGGCATTGGTAATAGACCCATTATTGCAGGTGAAACCGCCATTATCCCTCTTTTCCCAATACGCAGATTTTTTACAATGTTATCCATCTGTCCGCTATCGCGCATGATGCCGCCAATCATTGGAATAAAGAAGACAACGAGTGCAAGCAAGACCACGGGCAAATCGGTGATTGCGTTATAGAATATCTTGATGATATTGAGGGGAGAGATTGTAAAAAGTCCAAGTATGATCGCACCGCAGAAAAGTGCCAATGGAAGATTTTTCTGACCGAGAATGACTATGACTGTAAATGCAATGATAAAACCAAGGACTATTAAAATCATTGCTTGTGTGATTTTAAGCCGGATCCAGTGAAGGTAGAAACGATCACTTCCGTCTTGTTGGAGATTTTTAAGTATCTTTTTACACCGGCAACTGCGGTTGCTGAGGTTGGCTCAATATATATACCAGAAAGGCTCATTTGTTGGTGTGCCTGCTTGATTTCTGCGTCTGACACTGTAAGTATTGTTCCATGCGTATTCCTTATCGCTGAGATTATCTGGCTTGCCCGGGCAGGTCTTCCTACAGCGATACCCTGAGCAATTGTTGATTTCATATTCAATTTCGGATCTGCATTAGTTTTTTTCTTTAACATAAAAGAAAGGGGAGCGCAATTTTTTGATTGAACACCAACAAGTTTAGGAATCTTGTCTATTATTTTTTGCTTGTAGAGTTCGCTAAACCCAATGTAAGCACCAAGCAACAAAGTACCATTGCCTACAGGCAGAATCATAGTGTCCGGAGCCTGCCACCCAAGTTGTTCAACAATTTCATAGGCAAATGTCTTTGTACCCTGGAAAAAGAAAGGATTATAGTAATGACTTGCGTAATAGATTTTCTGCGCAAGTTTGAGTGCTATGAATGCAGTTTCATCACGATTACCTTGAACAACAAAAAGTTTTGCACCATAATTTTTGATCTGAGTGATTTTTTCTTCACTGGTATTTTCTGGTACAAGAACTATACACTCAATTCCTGCCTTTGCGCAGTATGCACTCACTGCACAACCAGCATTACCGGAAGAATCTATCAATACTTTTCTGCCCCCAAGTTCTTTTATTTTACTCACCAGAACTGATGCACCACGATCCTTAAATGAACCAGTAGGAAACAAAAAATCCATTTTGAAAAATATTTCTTTTGAGTCTACTTTGATTTGAACAAGTGGCGTGAATCCTTCATTGAAACTCACAATATGCTTGTCGTTTATGATGGGAATCACCTCTCTGTAGCGCCACATTGTAGGTGGTCGATTTTTGAGTTTCTTTATGGGTAGTTTTTCTTTAACATTCAAATCAAGCAGACCACCACAGGAACATTGCCATACTGGGTCACCTTGTTTAAATTTTCTATTACAGGTTCGGCAAACGATTTCAATCACAGTTGTGTATTATACTCCAGAAATCACTCAAGTCAAGATGACGGGTATTCTGTGAAGTTAGAGAACTGATTGTCTTGTTCATTAGTGGCAATCATCTTTGTGGAGTAATCCTATAGGTGTTCCATAATATCAATAGTTAAGGATCGCATTACGATATGCATTTATGTGCTCATTGGTGTTTGCACTTATGTATAATTCTGGAGCTGCATTCCTTATCATTTCAATATTTCGACAATTGACAAAATTGTGAAATTAGGTATCATTAACAATGGCAAGAAGGAAGATACCAGAAAATCATTATCGTGCATCAAGGATCTGCCGTGTTTTGGGCAATCCGACTGCTTATGAAATGCTCCATTTACTAAGGAATAACATGATGCGACCGGAAGAGATTGCAGAGAAAATGGGGCTGAATATATCAACAGTGTCTATGACTCTTCGTTCACTTCGCCAAATTGATCTTGTGAGATACATGGTGAAATGGCAGAAAAGAATATATTGGATAAAAGAAGAACAGTTAGTCAATGTGATGAAAGAGTTAGACAAACTTGTAAAGAAGATTAAATTCGGTGAATATTGATTCAACATTTTTATAATTGTTGAAATAATGAAGTGATTAAGCATAGCAAATTTCAGAAAAAAAGAATGAAAAATGGGTAGTGGGGGGGCAGGTGATTGGCAATGATGGTTGGAAAATGTGTAGACGAGAGTATTGGCGCGATAGTTTATAATGCATATAAATAAGACTTTAGCAGTTTATTGCAGGAACGGAATTACATAAAGTAATTTTAACAATCCAGTATATTACGCCAGATGGAATATGGTGATTAACGAAAGACTTTGAAAAATCAAGTACATTTTTCTTGACTTATGCAGAACGATGTTTATAATGTTTAATGTCTATGGGCGTAAGTGATCTGGATATGAGGTTTATGCGTGAAGCGCTTGTGTTGGCAGAGGAAGGCTGGGGTAGGACTTCCATAAATCCTCTTGTTGGCGCTGTAGTAGTAAGAGACAACAAGATTGTTGGCAGGGGTTTTCATCGTAAGATTGGTGAATCACACGCTGAGGTCGTTGCCCTGCTGGAGGCAGGAGCGAGGGCGAAGAATGCTACATTATATGTGAATCTTGAGCCTTGCATATGTAAGGGTAAGACTCCACCATGTTCTGAAGCAATCATAAAAGCAGGGATCAAGAGGGTTGTAATTGGAATGTATGACCCGAATCCTCTGATGAACGGAAATGGCGCAAAACTTTTGATCGAGAATGGCATACAGGTTGAAGTTGGCGTCCTGGAAAAAGAGGCACAGGAAATGAATAGATTTTACATCAAATATATTACCACTAAAATGCCCTATGTTATTGTGAAAATTGCTGTTTCTCAGAATTGGAAGATTGCTGGATTTCCGCAAAAATACATAACTTCTGAAATATCACGAAGAT
>JBDRWH010000094.1:0-6707 GCA_039802325.1 Caldifarciminota bacterium | reverse complement strand
CCAGTATCAAACAGCATCAAAGGGTTTATCAACAGGAGTATTAATGCGCCTATGTTCACGATGTGCATAGCATTGACCTGACGCTGAAGTATAAAAGAAAGTCCGAATAGAAATGCCATGAGTGATGCCCTTAAAACACTTGGTCTGAATCCGGTTATCCCTGCATAGAACAGCAAAAATATCATAATCATCAGAAACTTTAATGTACGGGGAATTGGGACAAATAGAAAGATCGCCCCCAGAAAAGCAATGATAAAACCAATATGCAAACCCGATACTGCAAGAATATGTAATACACCAGCACGTGCAAAGATAGTTTTCAGTTCCCTATTCAAACGATTGCTTCCACCAAGGATCAAACCCTGTGCAATGCCACAATAATCAGGTTCAAAGAAATTTCTTAGAGTGTTGTTTATATAGCCATATACATTATTAAATATCCGCCCGATAAAGCTATGATCGTAGTTTTTTTCAATGATAGTTCCTGAAATGATATTGGGCTGATCAACTTTTTTCGCCGGAACAAGCCTGCCCCTTATCTTCACTGTCTTACCTAAAAAACAATCCCTCTGATAAGTATAATGCTCAATATTTATTGCGAGAGGTATTGTATCATTTCGGGTTATGACTCTCTTTATTGCTATCTTCAATTTTGTCTTATTATCTCTCTGGTCTTCACTGATAACCACGCCTTCATAAACAAAATCTCTTTCCACCGATATTTCCATCTGGGCCTTGCGCAAATTTGTGTTGATTGCTGATAGTAGAGCAACTATAACCAAAAGTGACTCTTTTCTGAAAATAGAAATAATTAATGCCGGGATAATCAAGAAAAGATAAAACAAAATCTGAAAATTGAATATTGCGTTGAACAGGATACCAGCAATTACTGCAAGGAGGACCTTAATTACCAGTATTCTAATTTATACAACCTCCCTATGTACTGGCTTTTGGATAGATAATCTCCATTAATCTGGCTTTTGCTTTGTTGATTTCTATACGGGCAACCCCGGGGTTTGAACCAACGGGTTTAAGACAGGTATAAATAAAGTAATCATCACCCACTGGCTGGATTATAAAAAAGAGATTCTGGGTGAGCCATATCAATTCAGTCTCTACACCCAAGTTCAAATTCTTTTTTATCTCCTTTGATGTCAGCATTAGAGAAGACAATTCTGCATCAAAAAGATTTATATCAAAGTTTGCCTCAATTACATGCTGAGCAACGGATATTCCGTCATAACCAACCAAGCTTGCATAAAGACAACCCGGAATCTTTTCTGCGATCTTCTTTATTTCGTCGTGCAAATCATCAGCCATAAAAATCTCCTTTCAAGATAGTGAACACTATCCCATTACCTATGCCCTCTCCAGATATTCGCCGCTTTCAGTGTCAATCTTAATCAAATCACCAGCTTCAACAAATGGTGGAACCTGACATTTGTAACCACCTTCAAGCACTGCAGGTTTAGTCTGGGCCTGGGCAGTAGCATCTTTGATATATGCCTGGGTTTCAACAACTTTCAAGGTCACGGTTTTGGGCAGGATTACACCAAAAGGCTTGCCTTCAAAAAACTCTACCTTTACTCTTATATTGGGTGTCAACAACTTTGCACTCTCTCCAAGCAAATCCTCATCCAATGGTATCTGCTCGTAGTTTTCAAGGTTCATAAAATAATATTTTCCATCATCAAAATAGATATATTCCATTTCAAATTCTTCCACATCTGCTTCTTCAACTCTATCTGTTGAACGAAATCTCATTTCCTTTGATAATCCGGTGGTCAAATTCCTTACCCGGCAAACCACCATTCCACGCCAGTTTCCAGGTGTAATATGAGTAACTGATAAAACCACGTAAGGCTCATTGTCCAATTTTATGAGCATTCCTTTTTTTACTTGTGTCACCTGTATCATTTTACCTCCCAGCGATATGTGCTTTCACCCTTCTTATCATCAATGACTATTCCCAAATCATTCAGGTTCTTTCTAATAATATCAGAAAGTTCATAGATTTTTTTCTCTCTAAGTTGGTTCCTGATATTAAGAATTATTTCCAAAAGTTTTGGAGATAGATCATCCCCTTGTCTTCTTTCTTCTACGAAACCCAGGATACTCAAGTAGTGTCTGATACTACAGGCAACCTCAGGATTGTTTGTTTCATATCCCTTGTTGACAAGTTCAAAGATGACACCGAGCGCCCTTGGTGTGTTCAAATCTTCATTCATTGCCTCAGTAAATTCAGACAGGTTCTGCAATTCAGGTTTCGCCACTGGCTCATTATATTTTTCCAGAAAAGTTTTGATTCTTTCATATGCTGATCTTGCCTCTTCAAGTCTCTCCTTTGAAAATTCTATAGGACTGCGATAATGAGTTTTTAACAAAAAAATTCTGATAACATTTGCCGAATAATCCTTAATAATATCCTCCATCAGAAAATACCTGCCTGTTGATTTTGACATCTTTTCGCCAGTGATATTCACCATTCCATTGTGTATCCAGTAACGGACAAATTCCTTACCTGTGGCACTTTGAGATTGGGCAATTTCATTTTCATGATGTGGAAATATCAGGTCTTCTCCGCCCGTATGTATGTCAAACGACTCACCAAGATAGTGCATTGACATTACTGAACACTCAATGTGCCAGCCAGGTCTGCCCTTTCCCCAGGGGCTCAGCCAGTATGGTTCACCAGGTTTTGCTGACTTCCAGAGTGCAAAATCCAGGGGATCTTCTTTTAATTCAGTAGGTTCTATCCTTGCTCCGCTCTGTAATTCATCAATGCTCTTCTTTGATAACTTTCCATAGTCAGGAAATTTGCGCACCCGGAAGTAAACATCACTGGATTTTTCATAAGCGAAACCCTTTTCTACAAGTCGCTGTATCAAATCAATGATTTCCTTGATGTGCTGGGATGCACGAGGAAAGAAATGGGGTCTAAGAATATTAAGAAAATCACAGAGTTCAATATATTTCTTGATATTCTCCTCAGCGATCATGCGCCAATCCAGACCGAGCTCTTTTTGTTTGTTTATTATCTTATCATCAACATCAGTAAAGTTTTCAATTGCCTTGGTTTTATAACCAAGATTTTCAAGCCAGCGCCTTAAAATATCACGGGTCATTGCCGCACGAATGTGCCCAACATGTGGCGGTCCCTGGACTGTTAACCCACAAGAATAAATACGCACAGTATCGTTCAGTGGTCTAAATTCTTCAAGTTTTTGACTGAGGGTATTATATATCCTTAAAGGCATATTACAGACTTCTCAAATACGCACTTGCTGCTTTAATCCTCACCAGCGGATTTGGTGCAGAAAGTAAACCTTCAAATAATTTCTGATTTTCTTTTTTCTGATACTTTGTCAGGGCACTTATTGCACTGATTGAAACATTTATATATTCATCCTTGCTTGCCTGTTTCAACAACTCATAGAAATCAGACACTGGATAACGCGCCATTACCTCAACGACTTTTACCCGAACAAATGGATCAGGCGACTGAATTCCTGTTTTCAAGATTTCAATGCCTGAATTGTCTTTAAGCATGATAAGTGCTTCTGCCGCGGCTACGCGTAGGTCCCACGGAGTATCAGTCAGAAGTTCCTTAACATACGGTATAGACAATGTATCCTTTAATTCTGCAAGTGCAAGAACTGATTGTGCCCAGACTTCAGGATTGGGGTTTTTCGGATCCATTTCTTTTTTTATCAAATCCTTTGCCTTGTCGTTTCCCAATAAACCAAGAGATTTTGCAGCAGAAATCCTGACCAGTGGGTCATTATCCCTCAATCCTTTGATCAGATTGGGTTCATCTTTGAAATTTGCCAATCCCTGATAAGCATAGCGTCTAACTCGGGCAATCCGGTCGTTTGTACCTTCCAGCAAAATCCTATAATACCCGGTATCACTGCTCAAGGTAATCAAATGAAAAGCCTCGGTCCTTACGAGAGGCTCAGAATCCTTACTCAATTTTGCAATGACGGGTGAATAAGTCCTTTCCTTTAATGAATGAAGTGCTCCCAAAGCTGCAACTATTGCATCTTTATTGCCTTCCTGCAGGATTTTATATATAACATCATACGCCTGTCTATCTCCAGTCTCAACAAGTGCCTGGGCTGCATTTATCCTGATTATTTCTGATTTATCGCTAACACCTTGTTTCAATATTGAAATCGCCTTATCCTTGGGCGCCATGCCACAAGAAGTCAACATAACCAGTAGAGATACAAAAAGGTATTCTGCCCGATACTTCATAAAATATTATAGTCAATTTTCAAACTGTGTCAATCCTTGACAAGTCAGCACTATTTTATATAATTATGTAGATGGAAAACAGGCACTTATCTGAAGATCTCACTGCAATTGCTGAATCATTACTTGAACATCACTCCCTTGAAAAGGTTTTTAATACCATTACCCGCACTGCCTGTTCTTTTTTTAATGCCTCTGCATCATCAATTATGCTATTTGATAGGGAAAGAGAATTTTTGACGATTGCCCATTCTACAAATCTTTCATCAGAATACCTCAAGGTAGTAAGGGTTCATAAGAATGAAGAAATTTCAGGCCGGGTCTGCCAGGAGAAAAAACCACGATTTGTTCCTGATATCATCAAGGTCTTTGAAACAAAAGGAGATGTTTTTTCCATAGAGTGGATAAAAAAAGAAGGATTGCAATCATTTGTATCCGCACCATTGATTCTAAGAGATGAAGCCATAGGTTGTCTGAACCTTTATTATCGTGCAAAAATAGAGAAGTTTGAAAACTTCATTGCTTTGGACTTTTTCTGTAAACTCGCTGCCCTTTCAATTGAACACACAAAATTGATAAGTGATATTGATGATAAGTCAAGGATTGTCACTGAGCTTGAGCATATCGGAATAACGCTCAGTTCAACCTTTGAAAACGAAAATATAATGAAGGTTTTGCTGAGTTCAGCCATAAAAATCACCCAGACAGATACTGCAAGTCTTCTTGTCATTGACGAACCCACCACAACTGTTCTTGAATCCTATGATTTTTCAAAAGAAACCGGGCAGTTGAAACGTTATAGAACCTCAGCCCGCATGATCAACGGGATTTCTGGCACAGTATTGAAAACCCGCAGGCCTGTAATCATACCAGACTTGACAAAGTATAATGATATCAATCCTGTTGCAGTAGAAAAAGGGCGCAGGGCAGTGATTGCAATGCCCCTGATTGCCCGGGAAACCTTGATTGGGATTCTCTATGTTGATTCATTATCACCCCGACAATTTTCTTCATCAGAAATTGAGTACTTACAATTATTATGCACCCAGGCAGCAATTGCCCTTGATAATACAAGGTTATATACAAAAATAAGAAGGGAAGCACAGGAAACTGCCATTCTTTATGAAGTAAGCCGAACCTTTATATCAACCCTTGATTTTAATGTGCTTCTGAACAATATCTTAGAGCGCCTTGTAGAAACATTTGGCTATTTGAACCTTGCCATATTCCTTGTTGATAAGGAAAAACAAGAATTGAAACTTTGTTCATATATAAATTATCCGGAGACAGTGAAGGACATACAAATAAAAATTGGATCAACTGGCATCACCGGTCATGTTGCTGCTACCAGGGAAATGTATTATTCACCTGATGTATCAAAAGACCCATATTACATACCCGGAGTAAAAGAAGCAAAGAGCGAAGTATGTTTTCCCTTAATGATTGGTGATAGACTGATCGGAGTTCTGGATGTTGAAAGTCCAGAGGTTGATGGTTTTACCCCTGACGACATAAAAATCCTTTCTACACTCAGTGCCCAGATTGCAATTGCTTTGGAAAATGCCCGACTCTATGAAGAAGCGAAAAGACTTTCTCTGACTGACCCCCTTACCGGTTTACCCAATCGCCGAAGTTTTGAATTAATGATAGAAAATGAAATCAAAAGGGCTGAACGATATCGCAGACCATTTGCTCTCTTAATGATGGATTTTGATAATTTCAAGAATTATAACGACAAGTTTGGACACTCAGCCGGTGACAATATATTGCAAAGATTCAGCGCTTTGATGAAAGAGGCGATAAGGGATGTTGACTTCCTGGGCAGATATGGTGGCGATGAATTCATTGCGGTCCTGCCTGAAACCGATTCAAACTTTGCCCTGGTTGTTGGTGAAAGAATCAGGAAAAAAATTGAGTCGGAAAATCTTGACCCGCCGGTAACACTCAGCATTGGTATTTCGGTTTTTCCCAAGGACAGTAAAGAAAAACAAAAACTCATTGATCTCGCGGACAATGCCTGCTATGAGTCAAAACAGATGGGTGGAAACCGCGTCAATTTTGCCGGTGCCTGAAAAGGAGAAATAATGCAAATCATCATAATCTGGCTTCTTTTCACTGAAACATATACAGGCAATATCAAATTTGAATTGAATACATTGCAGTTTTTGCAGTCGGCAGACACAACACGAATTAGAATACCCGGCTGGGAGATCACGGATAAAATTGGTGCACCAGAATTGCCTTCAAAAACAGTAAAGGTTGCATTGCCCTCAGGAGCAAGGATAGAAAAAATTGAGATTTTATCAACAACTCAAAAGGAATTTTGTCTTCCTTCTCAGATATCCTTTGCCCGAAAACCAGTAATCCTTTCGCAGGAGACCGTCGCAAGAACAGATCAACCAGACAAGAAAATATACCTATCTACAAAGCCTTATCCCGAAGAAGTCTTGCAG
>JBDRWH010000093.1:0-6765 GCA_039802325.1 Caldifarciminota bacterium | reverse complement strand
TGTCCAGAGCGGGCAATAAAATTTTCCTGGAGCGCAGTTTCCGATGAAGTTCAGAAGGGTATTGCCCGATATTCTGCTGGTCTAATCAAGAACAAGAAAGTTTTTTATCTGAATTTCTTGACAAATATTACGCCTGACTGTGACTGTCTATATAATGCAGAGCCTGCAATATGCCCGGATATCGGAATTCTTGCCGGCTTTGACCCGGTTGCAATTGACCAGGCATCCTATGATATGGCAAAAGATGCAATTGATAGAATAAGACCGGATATTGATTCCCAGATACAACTTTTTTATGGAGAAAAATTCCAAGCAGGGGAGAGGAGTTATGAAATCAAAAATATATGAATTAAGGAAGAAAATCAAAAATCTTGAAAAACTCATTGACACTTCACTTGTCTTTTCTTCAACCCTTGATATTGACACTTTGCTAAACATTATTTTGCAGAAGGCTGAAGAATTGATGGATGCTGAGGCATCAAGCGTTTTTCGGATTGATGAAGAAAAAAATGAACTTTACTTTATGACCGCACGCGGCGAAAAGGGCAAAGAAGTAAAAGAGATTCGGATACCAATGGGTAAAGGTATTGTGGGATGGGTTGCCCAGCACAAAAAGCCCTTGCTGGTTGCTGATGTCACAAAAGACCCACGCTGGTTCAAAGGTGTTGATAAAAAGACAAAATTCGTTACCCGTTCAATCATTGCAGTCCCACTCTTTGTAAAGGGAAAGATTATCGGTGTTGCTGAAGTCTTAAATAAAAGGGGAAACAAAAAATTCAATCAGGCAGACCTTGAAATGTATTCTGCCCTGGCAAATCAGATTGCAATTGCCATTGAAAATGCCTCATTGTATAGAGAACTTGATGATCTTTTCTTATCTTCAATCCGTGCGATTGTGGAGGCAATTGATGCCAAGGATCCGTATACCAAAGGTCACTCGGCACGGGTTGTAGAATATGCCTTGTTGATTGGTGAAGGAATGGAACTTGATAAAGACGTTCTGAAAGACCTTGAGTTATCTGCAGTTCTACATGATGTGGGAAAGATAGGTATCCCGGATAAAATCCTTTCCAAACCCGGGCTCCTTACTGACGAAGAATATGCATATATGAAACGCCATCCTGAATTAGGTGCGGCAATTGTTGAACCAATAAGAAAACTGAAAAAACTTGTGCCTGATATATTGCACCACCATGAAAAGTATGATGGCAGGGGTTATCCAATGGGATTAAAGGGTAACCAGATACCGCTTGGTGCGAGAATAATTGCCATCGCGGATTCTTTTGATGCCATGACCTCAGACCGTCCATATCGCCCGCGTCGGGAAATAAATGTAGCCCTGAAGGAGATAAAAGACAATAAGGGAACCCAGTTTGACCCTGAAGTTGCTGGTGTATTTTTGAAAATTGCAGAAGTGCAATTCAAGTGAAGAATCGGTTCCTCATAAGTCTGTTAATCTCGCTTACAGTCATCGTCGTTGTTAATATTCTCTGTCTATACAAACCACTTTTTCAGCCTTTTGAAAACAAGATCTATGATTTGAAATACCGATTCACTATCTCGTCAAAACCTGTTGAAAATATTGTTGTGATTGATATTGATGAGACGAGTCTTGAGAAATTGGGTCGTTATCAGAACTGGCCCCGGCAGTATTTCACCGAGGTAATTGAATATCTAAAAAATGCAGCGGTGGTTGGCATTGATATCTTTTTTGCGGAGCCTGACACCCTACCCATATATGCGCGGAGATACTACGACAAACCAAATTTTGACTCAGGTTTTGCCGCGGTAATCAATGCCAATAAAAATCTTGTCCTTGTTTCATCAATAGAAAAAGAGCCTATTTTCAGTAGTATTTGTGCTACGGGCATTGGTGAAATAATTGCTGATGAAGATGGAGTTGTGCGTGTGGGCTATGCTACACTCAATCAGAAGCCGACATTTGCCTATCAGATTTGTCGTTTTCTAAATCTTGATTTTGCCGAAAAGAAATTTCTGATTTATTATCTTGATACAGGTTCTTTCCGCAGGATTAGTTTCAGCGATGTATATCTACGCCGGGTTCCCCAGGAATATTTTGACGCCAGGATTGTGCTTGTTGGCGGTACTGCCTCTGGATTGTTTGACTACCACGCAGTGCCATTCAGAAGACATTTTCCAGGCATATTGATCCAGGCAAATCTGGTAAATAGTTTTACTAACAACCTGAAAATAACTGTTTTTCCCTATGTTTACGCCCTGATAATAACCTTTGTATTTGCATTTCTGATTGCCCTGTTTACCGGTCTGGCTTCCACAAAAAAGTATGTAACAATTTACATTATATGTTTCTTGATTATTTTTGTCTTTTCTCTTGTTTTGTTCTATCAACGCATTGAATTTGGTTTTGTCCGAACCTATTATGCCTTTATTCTTACGATTATTGCCTCACTTATCTATCGTTATCAGTTTGAAGAAAGAGAAAAGCGGCGTATAAAATCAGTTTTCTCACGATATTATTCAAAAGAACTTGTGGAGAAGGCAATAAAAGAGCCCTTGAAACTTGGTGGTGAAAAAGTTCACTGCACGATGATTTTTGCCGACATTAGAAATTTTACCCCTTATACTGAAAAATCATCTCCTGAAAATGTAGCACAGGCACTGAATAAGTTTTTGACTGAAATGGTGATGATTGTTTTCAAATATCAGGGCAGGGTTGACAAATTCATTGGTGATTGTGTCATGGCAGTGTTTGGCCATCCAGTAAAACTTAAGAATTCAGCATTGAATGCCTGTTTATGCGCGCGGGAAATGGTGAAGCGCGCGCGTGAACTCGGATTTGAAATTGGTGTGGGTATTAATTCTGGTGAGGTGGTGAGTGGAAATTTCGGTTCACCAATGAGAATGGAATACACTGTTATCGGTGATGCAGTGAATCTTGCATCCCGGCTTGAAGGTCAGACAAAAGAATTTAAGGTCAATATCGTGGTGGGTGAGGAAACTTACAAAATGCTTTCTTCCCATCCCACAATTGAACTCAAATTCCGCGAACTTGGAAAAGTGAAAGTGAAGGGAAAGGAAGAAGAGATAGTGGTCTATGATTTACTGTAAAGGTACGAAGTTGTGAGGTTAAGAAGATAGGAGGTTATGAACAATTGAAAAGTAAAGGTAATAGAATCAACCATTTCAGAGAGTTGGATGTGTACAGGTTGGCTTTTGATGCCGCAATGACAATTTTCCGTGTTACAAAAACGTTCCCATGTGATGAGAAATTCTCACTGAGCGATCAAATACGGCGATCCTCCAGGTCGGTTTGCTCAAATGTAGCTGAAGCATGGCGGAAGCGGAAATATAGAGCTTTCTTTGTTAACAAATTAACAGACGCAATGTCTGAGGCTTCAGAAACACAAAGTTGGTTGGAATTTAGTTTTGCCTGTGAATACATCGATGAGAAGTTATATAACGATCTGGATTCTGTTTATGAACTTATTATTGCGAAACTCAACCGTATGGAGCGTAAAGCTGATACTTTCTGTTACCGCGCTTCATAACCTCTTAACCTCTTAACTTCAATCTTTATGGACGGTAAGAGGATATCCATAATTGAAGGCATATTTGCCCAGTTCCATATCACCTTAACTGGTGGTATGTTCCTCACCTCATTTGCATTGTTCCTGAATGCCAATCCTTTTCAGATGGGTGTGCTTGTTTCAATTCCTTCCCTTCTTGCGGGTGCAGGATTTTTTTCTGCATATATAGCAAATCTCACCGGTAAACGAAAATCCCCTAATCTGATCACCGCCCTGGTAGGCAGAAGCCTTTTCCTGTTTTTTATCATTGGTCTTATTTTCAATATTCGCATCAGTATTAACTTCTTTTTTGTTATTATCTTCTTTTTCAATCTACTCTTGAACTTTTCTGGCAATCTCTGGCTATCCTGGATGAGCGATCTCGTACCCAAAGAAGAGCGTGGCAGGTATTTTGGAATAAGAAACACAATCATCAGTGGTGTGGGTATGGTTGTAAATTATGCTGGCGGCAGGATTCTGGATATCTATGCTCCGAATCAGGCATTTGTCATAATATTCTCTGTGGCAGTATTTTTTGCAGTCCTTGCTGGTATTGCATTGTCATTTCAACCTGAGCCGGGTTTTGAAAAGAAACCAATTCATTTTAAGGATGTGTTTTTGACACCGCTCAAGGACCGTAATTTTCTTGCGCTTATTAAGTTTGTATCATTCTGGTATCTTTTTGCGGGTATTGCTGGACCATTCTGGGTTGTCCATATGATACAAAATTTGAAAATGGCATATTCAAATATTGCTATCTATGGAATTATTGCTGGTATTGCCGGTCTGATCTTTCAAATATTCTGGGGGAAATTGATTGATAGGGTAAAATCAAAGCCGATACTTGCGATAAACTTTGTGGGTATTACATTTTTGCCTTTGATATGGCTCTTTGCCAGACCGGATTTTATTCTGCCAATATGGATTGATGCATTCTTCAGTGGTCTGTTCTGGTGTGGTATAAATTTAAGCCTTTTCAATATTTTGTTGAGTCTGACTGAAGAAAAGGAGTTAAAAGAATCCTACTTTGCAGTATTTTCAACCATAACTGGTTTTTGTGGTTTTCTATCTTCAATCTTGGGTGGTTTAATTGCCCAGTTGTTAATCAATTTCAAGTTTGAATTTTGGGGGCAGACTTTTGTGAACTTTCATATTTTATTTATTGGCACTTCTTTTTTTAGATTTGTAAGTATGTTTTTGTTGAGAAAAGTGCGCGAAAAGGAAGCATATCCAACTTTGACCGCATTGCAACTCATTGGTGATTATGCTGTGCGAAGGTTGAATGAACACAAAGATTTACTCTTGAACACCCTGAGATTTACAAAATAGTAAACGACAGTAAGTAGTAAGTAGTAGGTAGTAGGGAGTAAGTAGTAGGTAGTAGGGAGTAAGTGGTAGGTAGTAGTAGGAGGAGTGGATATTTTCAACCTGTGCTTTGTCGGTCGAGATTTGTTAAGCGTTAATCGGTTTCGAAAAGCGAAACGATTTGTCTAACGCATTACGGATAACGCTTGACGAAGCGCTTTTCGCAACCGTATACAGCACATTCATTTCTTACAGTTGCGAATCCTTGCACCTATCTTGTTAATTTCCGGGTTATGGGCTTTGATTCTGAATTTGTTAACAACTGTTTCCCACAGACGATAATACATTGTCGCACGGCGGTTATCTCCGATATACAAATAATATTTCACAAGGGCACGTAGAATCTTCGCTCGCTTGAGCGGACTCTGCACGGATTTTAGCCTTGTCGCCATTTGTTCTGTATAATAGTCAATCCTGGGCACAGGGCATGATAAATTCTCGTCATACATTAGATTTATAAGTGAGGCAATGGCTTCAAAACAGAGCAAACGGTTTTTTGAAATTGAGATTTGCCTTATTAATCTATTAATTAAGATCGCCAATTTTGAACGAAGTTTCTTTCTTGCATACATTTTTATCAATGATATTAGGTAAACGGTGTTCAGCTCTTCAGAATGAATGGATTTTATCAATCGTCCTGCATTTCGCAACATTTGTTCAAAGATACGGTAATTTTTCTTACACCAGTGCATTTCAGCCAGTTCAATAATTGCTTCAACTACACTATATGTGTCGCCGGTCAATCGCGATAGTTCTAAACTGCGTCTGTAATATCCGAGCGCCTTATTTACATCACCATCTACCTCGCTGTATATACTGCCAATGTTGCTCAGAGCAATGGTCATACCATGGATGTCATTCAGCTCGCGAAATATTTCTAATGCCCTTTTATAATAAGACAATGCCTCTTCGTATCTGCCCATTTCATCGTTGATCAGACCAAGATTATTGAGCGTGGCAGAAACACCATAACGATGTCCAATTTTATTTCGTATGGCAAGAGCGGAGCAACTATATTCAAGCGCTTTGTGGTAATCCCCTCTTTTCCAGTAAATAAGGGTCAGGTTGTTCTCGGTTATACTGAGACCTTCAAGATTGTTAATGCGCTTGTAACGGTGTCGCGCCTTCAAGAAAAAATGAAGTGCCTCTTCATATTTTCCAATTGCCATGTACGCATTACCAATGTTTGTTAACAGACGGTTCAGATTATTGTCAGGTAGTGTTTTGATATTTTTCTTATTGAGCAAACTGCGTCCTGTTCTTATAACGTTCAAATAATCACCTTTCTCAAGCATGAGACGAGTTCGTATACTCTGTGCCATTGCTTTGTCAAGTAAATTCGGATACCTTTTGCATAACAATAGAGCTTTTTTCAATAGAATAGCAGCAGATTTAAACCGTCCCAGACGTTCATAAAGAACACTGAGTCCACGATAGTACTCATACCGATATTGGGGTTCCTTTGTTACATACTGCAAGGTTTTCCAGTCTTTATGTGAGGAGTCATAATTGCCTGTAAATTCGTAAATCTGTGCCCTTTCTGTCAAAGCCTTCAAATACAGATCGCGGGACTCACGATAATAATTTTTTTTGTTTTCTGTAACCATTAGAGATCCTGAGATTCTGTCTGAACTTAGTCATTTTCGATATGATAATGCAAAAATTTCTCTCTGTCAAGTATCTCTTAGACGACACAACGGGAGACGGTGAGCGTTAGTTGGTTTCGAAAAGCGAAGCGATTTGTCTAACGCATTACGGATAACGCTTGACGAAGCGCTTTTCACAACCATCCATTCAGTGCAGCGCAGCGTTTTGTACAGGCGTCAGCCGTTCAGTTACAGCCCGTCAGGGC
>JBDRWH010000092.1:0-6865 GCA_039802325.1 Caldifarciminota bacterium | reverse complement strand
TGAGCTACGCCGCCTTAAAAATGCATTTTATTATAACCGAAATACCAGGTTTGTCAAGCATACAGGACAGCAATAATGTAGCCATATGAGTGCAGGTCATTGCCTTGACTTTGTTTTTTATATCACTATAATTAATTATAATGAAAAGACGCCTGCTCCTTGTTAATCCAATAAATCAGCGCTTTTACAAGAACCGTGTCGGTCTGACGGCAAACAAAGCAACAAGATTCCAGCCCCTCGGATTAGGCATGATTGCTTCGTTAACCCCGGATAACTGGGGAATAAGCATAAGCGATGAAAATTTTACTCAGTTTTGTTATCAGGAGGCAGACCTTGTTGGTATAACCGTATTTACTGCTACTGCACCGCGCGCCTACGAAATTGCTCAAGTCTTTCGCAAAAAAAAAATCCCGATTGTAATGGGTGGATTTCATATCACAATGTGTCCTGATGAAGCACTCCAGTTTGCTGATAGTCTTGTGCTTGGAGAAGCAGAGAATATATGGCAGGGATTGATCAAAGATTTTGAAAATGGCAAATTGAAGAAAACTTATCAGGGAACACCTGCAGATTTAAACAATTTACCTCTGCCAAAACGCACCATTTTTTCAAATGAATATCTATTCGGGTCTATTGAAACAAGCCGTGGCTGTCCAATGGATTGTAAATTCTGTTCGGTGAGTGCATTCTACGGCAAAAATCAAAGATTCAGACCTGTTGAAGATGTTCTCAATGAACTAAAAATAATTCCCCAGAAAAAAATTTTCTTTGTTGATGATAACATTGTAGGCTACACACCTTCATCAAAAGAGAGGCTCAAGGATTTATGTCGGGGAATGATTGAAAAAAATATAAAAAAAGACTGGTGGTGTCAGACAACATTCTCTTTTGGTGAAGACGAAGAACTGCTTTATCTCGCTGCAAAGAGTGGTTGTAAACTTCTTTTCATTGGTATTGAAGCACAGGATGCACCAGCATTGATGAGCATAAACAAAAAACTGAATCTTAAAACAGGCAATCAAAAAATGGAAATTATCTTCCGCAGAATCAATGAATATGGCATCGGTGTCATTGGGGCGTTTATGTTTGGAATGGATACCGATACAACGAAGACAATTAAAGAAAGAACAGATTATATAACAGAAAGTAATGCCAATGCAATCCAGATAACCTATCTTACACCTTTGCCTGGCACAAGATTATATGAGGAATTATGCAATCAAGGAAGGATAATCTACACAAGATATCCAGAAGATTGGGAACATTATACATTTGCTGAGGTAACTTATCACCCATTGGGAATGACTGTTAGTGAACTTGAAAATGCACGGAAATATGTTGTGAAAAGAATTTACAACTTGAGTGCAGTGTTTAAAAGATTTGTGAAAACACTCTGGTCAACAAAAAATATAATCACAACCCTCTGGGCAGTTGCCTTCCATTTATTTTTGCGTCGGGCAACGATAAGGAGTCATCGTTTGGGTTCAAGATAACATCACCAGATAAGTGCCATCACACCTGCAGAAAATCCACTTGCACCACCAACGAGTAAGACCTTCATTCCTGGTTTTAATCTTCCCTGTTCCAGTGCGGTACATATAGCAATCGGGATACTTGCGGCACCCGTGTTACCATAGTGGTCAACCGTTACTACGGTTTTCTCAAATGGTATGTTTGCTTTGTTCAATATGTCACGCATTATCTTTATCGTCACCTGATGTCCAATTACCAAATCAACATCTTCGGGTTTCCAGCCTACTCTTTTCATCACCTTTTCCATCACTGGTGGGATTTTTTCCAGGGCGAGTTCAAGAATCTTCTCACTATCTGATAGAAAATAGGTAACATCTGAGTCCGAATCTGCTGGGCACCTTGGATACATTGTTCCACCTGCCATAACCGTCGCAATCTTCCAGTGTTCGCCATAAGTTTCAAAATGGCTCGTCAGAATGCCATGTTCTCCTTCACTCGGCACCACTATTGCTGCTGCACCACCATCACCAAGGGTCAATCCTGCTGCCTTGTATTTAAGTTCATCCCTTGTATTTATGTTATAGCAGACCCAGTTTGTTATGACCTCTCCGGTGGTAACGAGAACTGTTCTTGCTTTATCGCTCTTTATCATTGCATCTGCAATGTCAATTCCATTGAGAAAAGAATTGCAGGCATTCTTCACATCAAATGCTGAAACTTTTTTCAACCCCAATTTCTCTGCCACTACATTTACTGTTGCGGGTTCATCAATATCATGGTCGCAGGCACAGAATAAAACCAGTTCAATCTCTTCTGGGTTAATCTTTGCCTGATTTATAGCCTTCTGCGCCGCACGGACAGCAAGGTCTGATGCATCCAATTTACCCCTTGCCTCATGGTGTTCTTTACAACCTGTCATCTTTGTCAAAAGACCATAAGGCAGACCAAATCGTTCTTTAAATTCCAATTTCTTTTCAATATCAATCGTCTTTATAACCTGTTCCGGCACATAACAACTGATTGATAGAATCTTCGTTCTATTTATCAAACGACCTCCTTAGCATTCATCAACGCGTGAATTATATCTAAATTTTTTATCATTACAATATCCTTTTAGTTATACGGCTTCACCGCCTTTATCGATAATTAAATCCCAAGCACCAAATCCCAAACAATGATTAAATTCCAACAATTAAAGAACGGCGGATTAGCATCCAGCAAAAACGGCCTGATCACTGTTCCTCCTTCAAACTCCTCAGATCAATCAGCCATTTCTTTTAATATTTTCTCAGCATATCCAAATGTAACCGGAAGACTGTTGTTGTAATATCTCAAAAATTCTTTATGATATTTTCTGAGAATACAAAAGCCGCAGGGTTTACTGAAATATTTTTTCAGTCTTGTTTTCACCGTCTCAGGTTCTCTTAATAGATTCCCCAATGATACAGGAAGAAAATTGCAGGGCCAGAGTTCACCAGTAGTATCAACATAGATATGCTGGGTTCCCGCACCGCATCCAAATTTTGTAGTATCTTCAATAAATGGGGATGTAATAATCTTCAGACCGTTTTTCTTTTTCGCCGATTGAATATGTAATAATTTCAGCCCCTCTACCTCTTCGCTATTCAAATAAATATCTCTTTCTTTATTAAATAATCTTCCGGTGCAGAGTGGTTCAAGGAGGAATAATTCATCCACACCTAAATTCTTTACAAAGTCAGTAAATCTTTCTATCTCTACACTCTTTAGCAACTCACTCGTTGCTACGGTCTGGACAACTGTATACAAGCCAGCGCCCTTTGCATTTTTTATGGCATCAAGGGTAATATCAAATGCCCCTTCTCTACCCCTTGATTGGTCATTGATTTTTCGGTCATAATGGTCAAGGCTGATGGAAATTGAGAATAGACCTGCATCTTTTAAACGCCCTGCCCTTTCAAAGTTTAATCCATAGCCCGAGGTTAAAATAACAAATGTAAGTTCTTTTGAATATTTTGAAATTAAAACATCTATATCATCCCTTAAAAGAGGTTCACCACCAGTAAAGACGATGGTGCTTGCACCCCAATCTTTAAACAACATAATGATTCTATCTAATTCTTCTAAACTCAATTCATTATCCGATGTGTTAGCAGCACTGCAATACCAGCAATTGAATGGACATTTACGATTGACTGCAATGAATGCCTGACCAAAAATAGTTTTGCGATTTCTTAGAACAAATCTATTTGTATAATGCCGCAAATGGCGCCTAAAACCTTCTGATGGAATTGGAGGAATCAGAAAAAATATAACTGCCTTGCCCTCAAACTCTACGATTTTTTCATTATTCAAGGCTGTGCCAAACAACTCCAGATATTCAGGAATTGCTCTCAACCCACCCCTTTTGAGAAGATAGACAAAATCGCTAACAAAAATGAATCTTCCCTTGAGCAATAATTTTATTTTGCAAATAGATTTCGTCATTTTGAAAAATAAGGGGGCAGAAGGTTCTGCCCCCTATTCTTCTATTGTGTTTTATTTCAGCATTATCACTTTCTGAACCGCACTTGTTTCGTCAGTCTCAAACCTCACGAAGTAGATACCCGCACCAAGTTTTCTGCCCTGTTCATCGTCACCCGACCATTGCAGTTGATAACTGCCTTTCTCCTGCTTCGCATTGACCAGTTGACGCACCAAACGACCCGTGTTATCATAGATACTCAAATTGACCTTTGTATTCACCGGCAGATTATATTCTAACTGAGTTGCATTACGGAAAGGACTTGAAATGGAAATGAACGAATACCCATGTGCCTGGCTTGCGGGTTTCTCTTCAACCACAACCAGTGGATTATGGGTAACCATCCAGAGTCGGACATAATTACTGTATAATGAATGCGGTCCAAATGGTATTCCCAGTGAAGCAAGATGCATAGGCCATTTGCCTTCACTTTCAGTCAACGGAACTTTCTCAAGGTTCTTGTGTGGCAAGAAGTTCGCATAATAAGCAGGATAATAACCTTCAACCCTTCTGGTGTTCCATGCCTGGCAGTATTCAATGAGATCAGCTGGATATTTGTTATTAACCTTTCCTGTAACATGGTCTTTTACCATGGTGAGTGCATCTTTGAGCGAGAAAGGATAACCCCAGGCAATCCCGGCATAGATTCTTCCAAGGAGCGAGCCGAACAGACCAGGTGCAGGGTCATAAGGATAATAACCAACACCATTGGCGGATAGGTCTTTGCGCATACCATAGAATGGTAACGGATCAACAGAATATGCATAGGCACGACCAGGTCTAATTGCTTTGTAGAATCCCTTTGCCGCAAAGATAAAGTCGCGCTTCCAGCCTTCGGGTAATGCGGGAAGATTACGGGCATCAAATTCAAGTTTCACTTCATCTCCGGATTTCATTATCACGAATTTGTTGTCACCTTTTTGTAGCAATGGAGAAACATCACCGTAATGTGTGTAGTATCCTGCTGCCTCAGCATAATCAACCTGAACTTTTGTAGCATAATCAAACTCACCAGGATATCTTCCATCTTCGGAAACATAAGCAGAATGTCCATAGTAGTGCAGATCCGCTGCCACAGGTGTGAGCTCAGCAATACGATAATTGTTATCTGTATTTGTAGCAATCCAGATTTTATCAAGATAAACTTCGTGGTGGAAAGTAATTCTAATCCTGTTCTCGTCACCTTTGAATATAGACTTGCCATTTTCATCATACAGTGGATAGGTCACAAGTTTCTTATGCCCGGCAGGCATACCACAGGATTTTATCTTGTGCCATTTGCCATTGTCATAAACCTCAACAATCGGATTTTGAACCTTCATTCCCTTTTTGTAAGCTTCGTAAATATCACTCACTTCCTTAATTTTTCCCGCATCAGGAAAACGAGTGCTACCGTAAAGGCAAAGCACTGCATTATTCGGATCACTCAATTTTCCAAGGTCAAGTGTGATTGTGAAAGGTTTGGCAAACCCTGCAAATCCTGTTAACTCAAAAGGAACAAAGTTTCTGTCAATCGCATTGAGATACTCGGTGATCTCCTCACCTTTTTCATTGAAGGCACTTCTGATTGGCTGGTTTGTTCCGCAATACAAACTCAATCCCTGAGGACCTGGCCAGAGCAAGGCTTCATTAGGATAAATATCACAATCTGCTGGATGATCAACAACATACAGTTGAACATTATCAAGGTAAGTTATCTCCTGGAGCATTTCATTCACACTCAAATGATATTTTCCATTTATCGGGGTCAATTTTTCGCCATCAATCTTCACATACTCATCATAATCTGGCGGAGCATAAAGATTTACACCCATTACCTGACCAATCCAGGTGCCAATATCACCGCCAGTTACGATATCACCGATAAAGTAACTATTGTTTTTATTATGTGCAAAGAGCAATGGGCAGGAGGACTTTATATACACATCATTGGCAACGCAGACAAAGAAAGATCCGTCGTTTGCCACATAGGCTTCTGCTGAGTCATCACTGACAATTATGCTGAACAACTGGTCGCTCGTGATATTTTGGGTTGTAATTTTTAGAGAATAGGCACTCGTCAAAGTATTCCAGAGGCGCAATTTTAGTTGATTACGTACCCCACTTCCGTGGTAACCCCACCATTCAAGTGTCATTTCCTCAATTGCGGTATCGGGAACTCCGGTCAACACGAATTTATATAACTGCAAATCCTGATGTGCTGAATCCTGTGGCGAACCTGCAGTCACCCACCACTGATTATCAAGGGCAGAAATCTGCTGTTTCTCGGTTGTTGTAGCAGGAATCCAGGCAGGATTTGTTGGTGCTAATGGATTACCGGAATCTGCGTTGGCAATTTTCCAGGCATCACAGTTCGGACTTACTACCTCATAGACCCTTGCTGCTACAAAGTTCTTTTTCAGTGTATCATCGTATTTCAGTGTATCGGTGCTGAGATTAGCAATCCCGAATGCTGTATAATGATTACCACAGGAACCAACTGTAAAATTGTCAAAAGTGATCAGTGTATCTTTATTCTGGAGAAGAGAGCCAATTGTGCGATTGCTGGTATAAACGGTTGTCGTACCCCTCTTTATCTGGCATACTACTGGAATATTGTTTTCATCAAAAGTTCCCGCATTCTTAAAACGAACCTGGGGCTGGATAGTAGTATATTCACGCTCCCGTGTGCCAGGAACCACAATCGTCTGAACCCTTATGTTATGGTGCGGGGTTGGTGGCGGTGTCTGTTGTAATGCCCGATAGAGATTTATTCTACCCCAGCCATAATTATTGTTTGGATACGGTGCACCACCTGCAGGTTGATCACAGGTTGTGTAAAAGATTTCATATAATTGGTCTGGCGTGAGAGTGCCGTTCTTTTCAAGCAAAACTGCTGTTCCGCCGGTA
>JBDRWH010000091.1:0-6978 GCA_039802325.1 Caldifarciminota bacterium | reverse complement strand
TTAGTCCTCTTATTTCTTCAGGAAAAGCTCTTAAGTATTCAATCAGGTCTTTCTGACTACTATGTGCAATCTCTCTAAAAATTTCTGCCTTCTGTCTTATCTGAAGATTTTCTACTTCTGCATAAGGGTATTCAGTATTCATTACAATGATTACCGTCAAATACTCATTGTCATTTAGATTTTCAATCTGGATTTGTAATTCTTTGCTTATTATCGTAGAGGAAACCAACAAACACAATAAAACTTCCATTGTTACCTCCTACTATTAATTATATATGTATTTTTTCTTGTGTCAATACTTACGGTACCTGATTCAAATTGGGTATTGACAGAAATCAAATTATGTGTATAATGTCATCATAGGAATTTACCTATAAGGACCAACAATAAAGTTAGGGTTTTGCAAAAAACTAAATGATTGTAAAAAAGGATATGTATGATGCCAAAGGAGGCAAATATGGTGAAAAGATGCATCTTGATCTTTGTTGCTATGTGTGTTGTTTTGTTTATCACCGATTGTGGTAAAGAAAAGAAGGCAACATGGACGATCATTGCCTATATGGACGGGAACAACAATCTGGACATTTCTCAGAACAACACATCATTTGTTATTAGCGATGCACAAGAAATGGAGACCGTCGGATCAAGCGAAGATGTCGAAATTATAGCAATGGTCAGTAGTCTAAAAAAGGGCGGCATTGCTAAATACTACCACATTGAAAAATTCACAAATGAACTACCGGACAGCCTTTCCAGCCCAGTATTAGAAAATCTTGGCACAAAGGATATGTCGGACAAACAAACGCTGAAGGATTTTCTTGTCTACGCTCGTGACAAATATCCTGCAGAGCATTATCTTTTGATTGTTGATGACCATGGTGGCGGGTGGCGGGGTTCATGTTCTGATGAGCAGAATGGCGCTGGTGGCCTTATGTCAATGCCTGACATGAAGGTAGCCCTGGATACTTTCAAATTTGACATAATCTGTTTTCACTGTTGTCTAATGTCAATGGCTGAAGTAGCTTATGAATTAAAAGAGCGGAGCGATTACCTTGTTGCTTCGGAGTTCACAATGCCAATGCAAAGTATCCTTGGTACTTCCAAATGGCTTTCCGCATTGGTTGCTAATCCCGATATAACGCCGGAGGAACTATCAAAAAGCATTGTTGAAGGCGTATATAATACAGCAAACGAAAAACAGAAAATTTGTCATATGGCCGCGTGTAATTTACAACTGGTAAGTGCGCTTGGTTCCAAAGTGTCAGCTTTAGGCAACAATTTAGTAACAGAGACAGGAAGTTATTGGAACGAGGTGCTGGATGCATTCAACCAGACTCATTACACAGAATATGATGATCCAGCATTTGTTGACTTGAGAGAGTTTGCAAAGAAAATCCAGCAAGAACCAAATTTGAAAAATATCAATCTAATATACAATGCTGCGCAAGAAGTAATTGATGCAATTAACTCGACCGTAGTAATGACAATGACCAATGCAACTGGACTTACACGGGGTGGCTTGACTATTCATCTTCCATATTCAACAGCATTATTCGATTCAACGAATTACGTAAAGATCTCCTGGGCGAGCACAAATTGGCACTCATTCTTGTCTACATTCATTGCTTCTTGTGGTGGCGGTGGTGGAGATCTGACAGTTTCTGGAGTTGTTAATTGGCCTGGTCATTCATTATCAAACTACTGTATTGCATTCTTGGATACTTCGCATACCAATACTATCTGGCCTGTTGGTATAGTGAGTGTCAATCCCTCGACTGGAGCCTACACTATCAGCTACCCGCTCAGTGCACCGCTTGAGGCATATGTTGAAGCTTTCGATGACGTCAATAACAATGGCTATATTGATACAGGAGAGGGATTAGGTTACTGGGATGCAAACGGCAATGGTAACTGGGATGATATGGTGACATTTCAACCAGGTCAGACCGTGAATAATGCTAACATTACACTTTTCACAGTATCTAAAAGACAGGGAACTGCTGGTTGGCAAAGGAATTGAGATAGAACGCATCTTGAACATAATAGCAGGGGTCTTATCCCCTGCTATTATGTTTTTTTATCATTTCAGTCCTGGTGGTGACAAAACTAAGGTTGCTGGAAAGTTTTTCTTTGAATTAAGACATAATGTAATTTGTCAAATAAAGCAAAGATAATTTGCTCACAGCTCGCCACCACTTAAGCAAACTCAACGCCGCATATAAATTCTGATACCGATAACCATTTTGATAAAAAACCCGGTTGCCAGTCCGCTCGTAAGGAATCGCCTTATCCACTACCTTTATGTATTTGTGTGTATTATGATTATGATCCGGCATTACGCCAATTGGCGTAATGTTTATTTTCTAATCTTTTTAATAACTATAGGAAGTGTCTTTGCTGCATTTTCACTATATGCAGATGAAATACGACAATTTTGTTTCTCATTTTCATCCCGGGGGATGAGGTGGTCATCCCCCGGGACTTTCCGAAAGGGGGTTTAGTGAGACATCGTCCTTCGTTATACAGTTTCGCAGCCTGTATTGGTAATTAAATCCCAAATCCCAAGCAACAAATCCCGAACAATACTTAGATCCCAACAATTAAACAATAACGTATTAGCATCCACCAATGGCGGATTCGCCTTCAGCGAAAGCTAATGCAATCCATTCCGGTTTCCCCGATACTCCGTTGCACCGAGGCTCCAATACTCTCTTCAACCCTTTTTTACCCCTCTTTACCCCTCTTCTCCCTTCTTCACCCCTACCTTAATAACACTACCTTCTCTACTTTATTAGAGCCACCCGCAGCAAATTTAACAAAATACACACCCGCACCCAGTTGACGGCCGGTATCATCAGAACCGTCCCAGACAATCTGGTTAAATGGTTGAATGGTTAAATGGTTAAATTGTTTAACCACCCGGCCCGAAACATCATAAATATTTAATGAAATTTCGGATTTCGGATTTTGGATTGCGCATTTATTTGGAGTTTGGGATTTGGGATTTGTTTGGTCATTGGAATTTGGGATTTGGAATTTAATTACACAGTGGTTCTTGAATGGATTCGGATAGGCCTCAAATTTGAATTTGAGTGAGCCTGAAGGCTTCTGCTCTACCGCACCAACTGGCCGAATCTGGAATGAATAATAGCCATCGTTCGGTGCACCAACCGGGTCACAACCTGAATTTGGACTAACCACCCACTTATCACGTGCCCACAGATAATAGTGGGCTGTTGTATATAATGGCTGGGACGGAATCGTTGCCTGATAGATATTGTTTCCCTGATGGGTCATGGCAAGTTTCTGCCAGGCACCTGAATTTATCCGATAATAAAGATATGCAGAATCCACACCACTGGCATCGGTAATAGTTGAGCGCACCGGGAATGGTCCGGTGAATGATGTATCAGTCCACCTTGTAGTATTGGTGAAGTATGGTGGTTCGTTGTCGGTCGGCACAAGAAATCTGAAATCATCAATCCACCAATCCGCATAGTCATTAAAGAATGTATAAGCATCAACAGCAAAACGGATCTTTACATTATTGCTGACATACGAACTCAAAGAAAATGTCTCTTCTGTCCAGGGGATTGTATCTCCATTGATCCAGTTATATTTCCACAGTCTTGTCCAGGATGTTCCGCCATTCGTTGAAATCTGTATCACTGCACTATCAAGGAAGATGCCCTGTTCAAATCGGTATTTGTGCCATAATTTCAACTGAGGATTATTGAACTGGGTGAGATTAACACTGTTTTTCAGTGTAAGAGTCATTATATTATTATTCACAGTACCACTGTATGCAGAATGCGTAGGTGAGTGGGATTGTCCTATTGTGCGATTCCAGTTTCCTGTAATATCCCAGTAATTCAAGAAACTATCAATCCCTGAACCATACTCAAAGTCATCTTCATATATCGCATAAGGGGCAGGTGGTGTGCCAATCTGGATTGAATAAAATACAGTGTCATCAAAATCAAGGGAATCATGGGGACCATCCGAATGAATGATCAAACCGATCTTCGCAATATGACCCTGAGGCGTGAGGTTATGCGCAGTGAAGGTATAGGGATTACCTGAATTTGAACCTGTACCCTGGGGTGGGATCGTGCCAAAATTGTAGAATCCATTGTTGACTGTGACGAAGTTATCATAAGACCTCAAAGTTCCAGTTGTGTTAGTGCCGGTCTCTCCACCAAGATTCTTAATATTTACCACCATCCGCGCAGTCTCTCCGGGTTCAATCAAACCATTATTATTCCCACCTGGTGGTGGGTCAGTTATCTGGGTGCTCAAGATTGAAATATAAGGTTGATTCACAGTCGGTGTTGCCTGGACTGCTCTCCAGACATTTAGTCTTCCCCATCCATAATTGTTATTAGGATAAGGTGCACCCTGAGAAGGTTCATCAACTGTATTCAAGAGGATATCATAAATTACATAAGGTGAAAGTGTAGGATTTTTCTGGCAGATCAGACCAATACTACCAGCAACATGTGGTGTTGCCATTGAAGTGCCGTTCCAGGATGCATAACCACCTCCGGGAATGCAGGAATAGACAGCAACCCCGGGTGCAGAAATCTGGGGTTTTGTTAAATTCCAGTCACTCCTTAACCAGGTTGATGGGTTATTGAATGGCGGCTGGTCTGGTGCAGGACCCCGGCTTGAAAAACCGGCAATTGCGTCAGTACTGTCAGTTGCGCCGACCCCGATGACATTGGAGTAATTTCCAGGAACACCGACAGTACCGGGATTAGGACCTGAATTTCCATTGGCGAATACGGGAACGATTCCAATAGAAATATAAGTTCTGGTAATTGGATAGAAAAATGTGTCTGCACCGCTTGAACCGCCCCAGGAATTTGAAACTGCTTTTATATCAACTGAATCTTTTAAGTCTGCCATAAACTGCAAACCTTCTGCACACTGGGCATATGAACCAGAACCTCCCGAATTCAGAACCTTTGCAGCAACGAATTTGGCATTGAATGCAATACCGATATCTTCTGAAAACGGACCTGGTCCATCACCACCCATAATTGTTCCCATACAATGGGTGCCGTGATTATGGTCATCATAAGGTGTTGTTGAAGGTGGCAAACCAGAGGCAACCTTCCAGTAACCGGACCACTTACCCTGTAATGCAGGATGGGTATAATCAACGCCAGTATCGGTTTCACCAAGGATTATGCCCTGTCCTGTATAACCCGCAGCCCAGCAGGAATCCGCTTTAATCTTTCTTATGCCCCAGGGTGTTGCCCGTGATGAAATTGTGGCAATATAATCTCCATCAATAATACGGACTTCACCATTATGTGAAATCCAGCCCACATCAGGACGCTTTGCAGTCTGAATGATAATTTCAGGTTTTGCCTCAAGATGGAATCCATTAATAACCCAGAAGCGTTGATGGACTTTTGCATCGGTCCTGCCCGATAACCACTGGAGTAAAGGAGTCTGACTGAGTTCAGCAATCTCACGATATGTTTTTATCCTTTCTTTGATTGGACATCCCTCCATTGCTTCATAAGGATATGTCTCGTTCATTATCACAATACAGGAGACCATCTCATCTGGTGATGCCTTGAAGATTTGTTCAGTAAGCTGGATTGTCATTTTTCCCTGAACCGAAGGCGGCACCAGAACCGCAATAAGACTCAAGCATAGAAACATAACACCCCCTTTTCACTATATATATAATATAAAAGATGTTGCAAAATATAATAATTATCCACGAAAATCGCATAAAATTTCAATACTTTCAGCACTAAAAATAGTTATTGACAAATTGCTAAATTTTTGTTATCATTTTTCCGCGGATTGCAAATGAAGATAGATCTCACAACAAGATTAAAGGCAATAGAAGAATATCAGAAAACAAAGAGTCTCAAAACTGTAGCAAAAAGATATAACATACATTACGCCACATTGAGTAGGTGGGTAAAAAAAATCAATGAAGACAGAATCCTGTATCATCGTCCCTGGAATCGAATGCCTCCGGAAGTAGAAGAGACAATTATGATGTTAAAAGAAAATAATCCGGGAACAACGCTAAATCAAGCGAAGCAAAGATTACTGGAAAAAGGAATTCACATTTCCATAAAAGGCATATATGATATCTGGAATAGATACGGACTTGCTAAAAGGCTTGTTGATGACCCATTCTCGTTTTTTGTCCAGGAAACTTCAGAAACAAAGAATTGTCTTGAATATGTTCGTTATCTATTAAAAAGAGAACCTTCAGATAAAACCCTGAAAAATGTGGCAAAGATTTTGAATTCACTCCCCGGTTATCCAGTTAATTATGACGACATCCTTGAACAGATCCCTGAAGATTTACTCTCTCTAAGAAGGAATTTTGACAAATTATATAGTCAATTTTTGAAAATTCCCACTCCAGAATTTTATAAAAAGATTCACAAATTGCGTCTGCAATTTGAAAAGAAAAGATTGTATTATTCAGCAATCATTGCCGGACTTTCGGAAATTCTTGCCCTGCACTGGATGCGCACCCCAGAAAAAGAGATTGCACTTAATGACCATTTGAGAAGATTGAAAGGCAAGCTGCGTGATCCAATATTGAATTTTCAATTGACCTTCCTTGAAGCAACTGCCCGGATTGAACTTATGGAAGTAGAAAAGGCAAAAAAACTTATGCTAAAAGTTAGGCGTTTGCTACGTTCTCTACCATATTCTTCTTTCTATGAGTCGTACGGAGATGTAATGACATTTATGAGTGATTATCGCTCAGCATTGGTTTACCAGCAAAAAGCATCGGAGATGGTAAAGGATGATGACGCAAAAAATCGCCTTTATTTTAAGATTGGTCTATCCTTGACAATTGATGGCAGACACCGAGAGGCAATAAAATATCTCAATATGGCACAGATAGAATTTAGAAATAAATATTTTGCTTCGTATGCTCTTACCCAGGCACTTGCCTATCTTGGCCTGGGAAGGATTGAAAAGGCCCTT
>JBDRWH010000090.1:0-7011 GCA_039802325.1 Caldifarciminota bacterium | reverse complement strand
TCAGATACAGCAATCTTTCCGAAAAGGGCAATACTTTTTTCAAGACGCCTGGGCATATTCAAAAACTTGTCAGGGATTTTAGTCAATAATTCATTTTTCGGTAAAAATGGGATGCTATTTAACAATCTTGCTGCTTCACGAATTTTACCATCACTAAACAATTTTGATGCAACTGCAAATTTTTTTTGTGCCTCATTGGACCATGTATAAGATTTGTGGTCATTCTTTTGTAAATTCCTTTTCGTGGTTCCGGCATAACCGTGCCTATTCCATATTGACCAGATTGTATGGTAAGAAATTTTAATTCCTTTTTTTCTTAATATATCCTGGGCATCTTTTATTGTAATTGTAGGATTCTTTTCTTTCAAAAACATAACATCTTTTTCCAATTCAATGCTCGTTCTGTTCCATGGAGGTTGATAGGTTGACATGAAGAATCTCTCTTTTATCTTTTTGTAAATTTTGAACCATCGGTATAGGGTTTGATAATGGATGCCAAAATGATTTGCAGTTTTCCTTATAGAGCCATTTTCCAGATAATGCTGGAGTACCATTTTTTTGAATTCTATAGACCTGTTATCCATGCGCAGGAATATTATAACAAAATTTTAATTCAAGTCAACACTATTCTACAATACCACAAATCTATCGATATTTCGAATACTATCAAGCACTATAACACTACCAAACTGACACAGCGAATATTATATTCAATATTGACGTGCTGAAAAATTTAGTTAAAATAATATTAAGGGTGGGATTTAACTTCATAATAGAAAAAAGGAGGATTGATGAAGATATTTGGTCTATGCTGTTTGGTCGTGGGTTGTCTTTTTGGTGTATCAAGGTGGGAGACACGCCATTTTGAGACGACGGATAATGGATTCTTAGATGCTGCATCGCCTGATTCCATGGTTGGTGTTCTTTGTGGAGTAAGGGATCAGGTAGGTGGCATAATATACAAAACAACTGATGGTGGTACGACCTGGCAGGAATTCCAGCCCTGGACAATCAATCAGTGTATGTTTGTCTTCGGAATGGATTTTGTTAACACAAATACTGGTTATCTAACCGCAATGGGTCTCATCGCCAATTTCTTTCCATCAGCGGTTGTTTACAAAACCACGGATGGTGGCAATTCGTGGACAAATATCTATGGCTTGACCTATGATTTCATTGGAAAAATGTGGGATGATGTATTTTTCTTTGACGCGAATACCGGCTGGATTGCAGGTGCCAATAGTGATATTAGGAAGACCACGAATGGTGGCACTTCCTGGACTACCCAGAGTGCCCCGGTTTCGGGCTCCTTGAAAAGCATCTACTTCATAAATCCAAATGAAGGCTGGATTGCGGGCGGTGATTACGATACAATAAATCAGCAGGGAACAAATGGATTGATTCTCCATACAACAAACGGCGGAACCACATGGACAGCTCAAGTTTCAAATGCAATGTATCAATTTTATGGTGTCCATTTTATTGATAATCTCAATGGCTGGGTCTGTGGATTGAAAGATTCTGCATCACCCGGAATTTTCTTCAGAACAACCGATGGCGGAAACAATTGGGTTGAAATAATGGGACCATCGGTATCCATTGGTAAATATGGCTTATATGCGATTGAGTTCATTGATGCGTCAAACGGTTTTGCCGTGGGCGGTGGTAACCGTGCTGGCTACCAGGGAAGTCATTTTGGTATCTTCTTGAAGACGACAAATGGTGGAAATCAATGGCTTGTTGATACGGTGATATTTGATAACAGTCCCTGGGGTCTCTCTCCATTGGGAATGGATATGTTCAATTCAAGATGGGGTTATGCAGGTGGCACAAGATTATCCGCATTCAGATATACGCCGTTGAATGTAGCAGTTGAAGAAAACCGAGATATTGCATTGAATAATCAGAATTCACCTACTATCTTCCCGTCAGGCAAAAGAATCCAATTTAACCTTGGAAACAGAGAGAGATATAATAAAATTGAAATCTTTGATGCCCTCGGTAGAAAAGTCTTTGAGAAAAGTGATATTTGCTCTTCAGTCATAGAATTACCCAAATTAGTGAAAGGATGCTATTTTATTAAATTTTATCCTGATAGAAGAGAAAGTTTTGCGAAAAAATTTGTAGTATTTTAATATTGAGAAATACCAGACAGCGCTGAATGGAAGTTAATGATAGTATGGGGTCTTGACAAAGGATTTATTGTGGTATATGATTTTGCTGGAGGATTGCTATGTGGTTAGTTTTATTAATACTCGTTGGATTTGGATTGGAAACAGGACAGGAAAACATTTCACCACAACTACAAGAACAACTAATAAAGATTAGCGACGATACAAGAATTGAGGTTTTAGTTATTATCAATCAACCTTATCCTAACAATACACTTGGAGACCTGACCATAAAACAAAAGGCAGAAGTATTCAAGTCAATCGCCAGAGATAGCCAGAAGCCAATTATGGAGTTTTTGAAAAGATTTCCCGGGGAAATAGATTCTGTTTTGCAATTCTGGATTGTGAATGGGATATATTTAAGGGCGAGTGTGCGAGTTATAAAAGAACTTGCCCGTCATCCGTCGGTAAGATTGATTTCCCATATCCCTGAGGTCAAACCAATTCCCATCATAGAAGAATCAGGAACAACATCGCGCACTCCTGAATGGAATATTCAGCGAATAATGGCGGATTCCTGCTGGCATTATGGATATACTGGCGATAGTATAATAGTCGGGATGCTTGATACTGGAATAGATACAACCCATCCCGCATTGAGGGGTGGTAAGTTGATAAAATGGCGGGATTTTTGGCATGGTATCCCATATCCATACGATGACAATGGTCATGGCACAGCCTGTGCTGGTATTATATGTGGTGGTGATGGATTGGGTCCGTTTACCGATGATATCGGTGTAGCCCCAGATGTAAAATTATGTGTTGCAATGATCGGAGGTAATGTTAGCCCAATTGTTGCATTACAGTGGTTCGCTACTTTAAAAGTGGATTCCGGTTTTGATATCAGGGCAATTAACAATGCCTGGGGGAGTTCAAATCAATTTGACCTCACCTGGTGGGATATCTGTAATACCCTGAAATCACTTGAAATTTTGCCAGTCTTTTCAATTGGAAATGCCGGTCCTGGTTCAATGACTACAAATACTCCAGGCAACTATCCAACGGTGCTGGGCATCGGGGCAACGAATGTTAATGATACAATCGTATTGTTTTCTTCACGTGGTCCAGCACCTGATACTGTCCCTTGGAATGATACTACATATTGGTATCGGAATGACTGGAATTTGACCAAACCGGATTTGTGCGCACCTGGTTATAGTATAAGAACTGCCTGGCTCAATCAGCAATACACAACAATCCATGGAACTTCATTATCCTGTGCCCATGCTACTGGTGCAGTGGCAATACTTTTTGAGAAGAATCCAAATCTTTCAGTTACTGAGATTTATAATATTCTGCTCAATAATGCGGATAGACCTGCTGCTGGTGCACCATATCCGAATAATAATTATGGTTGGGGAAGGTTGAATGTCTGGAAGGCATTACAGGCAACGACCGGTATCCATGAACAAAGCAAGACGAAAAATATGATAATCTCGCTCAATGTATTACCGAATCCATACCAGAATCACTGCGTTATTAAATTTCAAATCCCAATCACCAAATCCCAAACAAATCCCAAATCCCAAAATCCAAACAATTTCGCAATCCGCAATCCGAAATCAGAAATGTCTTTTTCCTATGTCGCAATTCGCAATCCGAAATCCGAAATTTCAATAAGGATTTATGATGTTTCGGGTCGATTGCTGAAATCTTTTAATCTTGAATCATGTATCATGAATCATGAATCAGGTATCGTCTGGGATGGTTGTGATGATTCAGGTTGCAGACTTCCTGCGGGTGTTTATTTTGTTAAGTTTGAGTATGGGGGATGCATAAAGATAGGAAAGGTTATCAAGTTGAAATAAAAAATGGACAAAAATAAAAAGGGGTGTAATATGGTCAAAAAATATCTTGTTATCCTTGTAGGGGTGGTAATGATTGTGTTATTTTTTACCTCCCCAGTCTGGAGTCAGATTATCTATACAATCCAGAGCCCTGGAAGTGAGGCATGGAAGAATCCTTCAGACAGCCGGGCACCGCCTCTACTAAATCCTGGCGACCCTGGTTATCAACCCGCAACTCCAGAAGAAAAAAATGCAATCGCTTTTTTTGATACATTGTGGTGGATTACATATAATCCAGATACCACAAAATATGTGACCCAATTGTATCGTTTTAGAATAAATGAACCTATTAATAAAATTGCCCGGATGACCTTCAGATGGCGGGGGCATCGGTCTGGCGGATACCACCCTACTGCTCAATTATTTGTGTATGATACACGAGGTGGTACCACCCCTTGGTTTTATAGCCCAGGCACGAGCAGTCCTACTGACACATTATTATCCTGGATTTGTAATTCTGCTGATACCATTGATTGGATAATAGATGATAGTTCTTGTACCTTCTTGGCAGCTGAGGCTTATAAAGGTTCATGCCCCTTGCTCTTTTCCTGGAATGGTAAGGAATATGAATTTGTTGGTGATGTGATTGCCAGTGCCAATCTGGGATTATGGGTAGATAGAATAGCCGGGTTTAATATCTATATGCCCATAGACCCTGATGAATATCTTAAGATTCCTTCTCATCAGATCAAGACGAAAGACAATGGAATTATTTCTATTAAACTGAATGAAATGAAACCCGAGGTTTCATATATTGACCAGGTCAAACTTCTGGCGGTTGACCATCCTGAAGGGGTGGCTATCTATCCTAACGAAGCTGTGGTCTTTCCACCACCTCCATTCAAAATTTTTGCAACCTGTGAAAGGAGATTGCCGATTGCCGCGCGCACGGTTGATGGAAAGGATGTGTTAAATTATATAAAAGAAACTGACCGAAACTATGTGCCTTTTTCTTTCAATGGTCCTTTAATAATTGAGTTTGACCTTGGTGAGTTAATGAATCCAGCAAAGGCAGTCTTATTCCTCAATGGTTCCACACGGTTTTCTGACGATGATGTCTATGACTATGTGAGTTTGCGTTACCGCTTGAAACAAAGAGGGAGGACTATCAAATTCCCTGAGGTTGAGGTGATTGGCAAGGATGGACGCTGGAAAAAAATCGGGTATTGTGGTTATCCTGCAGGGACGAGCAAGACGATGGTCTTTCCACTCTATGATAAAAAAGGGAGGTCAATCTTTCTGACTGATGACCATCGTTTGCGGATTACATTTGATGAGGTCGTCTATGTGGATAAGGTCTGGATAGAAGAAAATACCCACACTGATTATGCAATATTTGAGGTGCCATTAAAATATGCAGACTTGCATTACTATGGTTATGGTGCCTACTATTCTGAAGATGGGAGATATCCTGGTAAGTATCATTATCATCAACTTGTTGATAATGATTTCCCTGCGGTTTTTGGAAATGCAACAAAATATGGTGATGTCCAGCCGTTATTAAAAGGAGTTGATGATTGTTTTGTAATTATGCATCATGGGGATGAGATTGATTTAGGTTTTGATGCCAGTTCATTACCTTCGCTAAAACCTGGCTGGACAAGGGATTATATTATTTATGTTTATGGTTACTATAAAGAAGCATTACCTGGTCGGGCTTATGCCTATTCAATAGAGCCCTTGCCTTTTAAAGGGATGGCAGGTGTGCTTGTGGGCAATGGTATGTGCTGGTATCCTTATGATAAAATACCGGGTTTGATTGGGGCTATCATTGCGCGGATTGTAGCAAAGTCTAAATGGGATTTCCCGTTGTCTTTTAAAGAAATCTGGGATATTGTTCTGGCTTTCATAAAAGGGGATGTAAAAAGACATTATCCTGATGATTCAATCCATGTTGCTTATCTGAAAGAATGGAATAAAAGAAAGATAAATGAATATTATCCTGAATGGTATACTGATTTGCCACATAAGAATCTTGAAAAAGTACCGTTATTGCCAGCTGATTCACAGTGGATTGCACATGTGCTTGCTCATCGTCAAAGTAAATCGGCTTGTCATCATTCGCTTTATTCCAATTATGTGGAATTACAGGTTGATACGATTGGGTATTTTGTAGAAGAAAAAAATACCGAAAATAAAAAGAATATCCAGATATCATTAGGACCAAATCCATTTCGCGACCGAATTCAAATTAACATAAGTCTTCAATTTAAGACAGACATTGAATGTGAAATTAGAAATGCATTAGGGCAATCTGTTCGGCGGTTATTTTCTGGTCCATTGAGAGAGAAAAATACAACCCTAAACTGGGATGGATTAGACCAGGATGGCAATCTTCTGCCATCTGGCATTTACTTTTTTGTATTAAAAGGAAGTAAAATAGGAGAAATTAAGAAAAAAATAATAAAGATTGAATAGACGATGATTATAAAGCAGGTTAAGAATAAGGAGGTCATTATGAAAAATAAAAACATAATCTTTTTATGTCTGTTTTTGCTTTTCAGCGTATCGGCGTTTGGCTATCAGACCGATAGCGTTGGTGTACCGATGAGAGACGGCGTGAGATTGGGGACTGATATCTATCGTCCTTTCTGGAACAACCCGATACTGAAGGCACCGGCATTATTACAGAGAACCCCTTATGGAAGGGGCTGGGATGATACTTATATCACTCTGATCTGTGATATAATGGGCTATGCCCTTGTGGTTCAGAGTCTTCGGGGTTACGAAGATTCCGAAGGGGACCCGATGGTCTTCTGGACTGATGGCTGGGGAGATTTACAGGATGGCTATGATGCAGTCCAGTGGGTGGGAACGAGGAACTGGTGCAATGGAAAAGTAGGAATGATTGGTGCTTCAGCCCATGGTATGACCCAATATTATGCCGCAGGTGCATTACCACCTAAACTTGTATGCTGTGCACCAGCGGTTGCTGCGCCAAATCTTTATCGTGATTGTGCATTTACGGGTGGTGAATTCAGAAAGGCACTCGT
>JBDRWH010000089.1:0-7035 GCA_039802325.1 Caldifarciminota bacterium | reverse complement strand
TTGGTTGTTGCGAACTACGCACCAATCCGGTCATCTCTCGTGCAATCACTTCAAAGCCACGTCCCTGTCTTCCTGCGTGATAAGCGGTAATCCCTGCGTTACGCGATGCAACTTCAATAGATTCGGAGACGAGATTGATACTTTGAATTGTATCTACAAGTTTTCCTGCCTGTTCGTGTATTTCCTTCAGAATAGTCGCAATATTGGTAAGATCAAAGCCTATCTTGTCAGAAATCGCAAGTGAATCTCTAAAATTCTCAATGCTTTTCTTTAGCAAATCGTGAGTCTTCTTTATTTCCCCGTCGAATACTGCAACTCCTTCAAGGACAAGTTCTACGGTTGCAGAGAGACTGAAGAATCTTTGACGTATTTCACCCAGAAGATCAGTATTGATTTGAAGCGCATTATCTATTCTTTGCCCAATATTGAGAAAATTTTGAAAGTTAGAATCATATTGGTGCAGTAAAGGCTTAAGCCTTTCTACCAATGTCTCAATGACATTTTCAGCCATATAACTATATTTTACTAAAATTTTGTCATTTGTCAATGAGGGGATTAAGTAATAAATATTAAAGCAACGCCAGTTATAGCAATAATTGTACCGATTATTGAAGTGTGTGTGATGTTCTCTTTAAACAATAGGTGTGAAATGGGAATAAGAATGACCGGTGGTAAAGCCATCAGTGTTGATGCAATTCCTATGTTGGTGTATTGAATTGCAACAAGTGATAGCCAAACTCCAACAAAAGGACCGAAAAATGCACCCCCCAGAATGGACATATCTGCTCTCCTATTTGTCAATTTGCCTAATGTTGCTCTTATTTCGCCCTGAACCCCTGCAATCAGCCATATGAAAATTGCACCAAATGTAACTCTTATGACATTCCCTGAAATGGCAGGAAAATCATAACAGAGAAGTCCTCTCTTGGAGGCATAATAACCGAGTGCCTGACAAAGCGAGGCGCAAATGCCACACAGAATACCGTTAGCAAAACTTCTCTCTTTTGGACCTTCTTTCTTTTTGTCGTAGAGGACCATACTAATGCCCAGAAGTGTTACCGCGATTGCAAAGACTTCAACAGGTTTTAGTGATTCCTTTAGAAAGGTCCAAGCCAGTATTGTTCCGAAGATTGGAGAAAGAGACATTAATAACATTGTCAAACGAGGTCCGATCAGTAGATAACCACGAAATAAGAATGTATCTCCAATTGTAAATCCAATTATACCTGAAATGCCGAACCAGAACCAGTGATCCACAGTAGCATTTATCGGGAATATCATTCCGTGTAGTATCCAATGAGTAAACATCAAAAACAACATTCCAACAACCAATCGTATGCGATTTACCTCTGTTGAACCAATTAATCGCGAGGCGATCGTGAAAAAAACTGAACCAAAAGACCAACATAATGAAGTGCCTAATGCTGCAAGTTCGCCAGCGTATTTTTCCATAAGGGCCACGTCTCAAAAAAAAATGCCAGGGCGCAGAATCGAACTGCGGACACCCGGATTTTCAGTCCGGTGCTCTACCAACTGAGCTACCCTGGCAAGACAATTGATTATATAAAATTTCAGAACAAAGTCAATAGACCATATCGCATCTATTTCTCTTCTCTTATTGCACCTACAAGTTCTTCTATCAGATCATAAATGGTAATTATTCCAGTTACTTTTCCATTTTCATCTTGAACAACTGCAATGTGTTCTCGTTTTTCCTTCATTTTCAGAAAGACCTCCATACATTTATCATTTTCTTTGACGAAAAAAGGGGGTTTTAATTCAACTGAGCCGTTGATTAGATAGTCTTTGGTGTTGATGACGCCGATAATTTGATTTTTCTCACTATCTATAATGGGAATATATCTGAATAGGCGTCCTGATTCCACGCAGAATTCTTTGAAATCTTCAACCTTTCTACACACCAGCGCGATACTGATAGGAACCATACTTTCCGATACCTTCCTTTTCGAGAAATCAAACAATCGTGCAGCAAGCAGACTCGTATCCTTTTCATATTCACTTATTGCAAAGACAATATCCTGATGTCGGATAATTGCACTGCCTGAATAGGTTCTGAACAAATTGGCAAAACCCTGGCTGATTCCTGCAAACAGCGCAACAACCGGGAAAAGAATGGTCCTGAAAAACTCAATTACTCTTGCATTTATAACAAGTGTTTTCTCTGGATATAGAAGTGCAATAGATTTTGGAATCAATTGGCCAAAAATTAGAGAGAAAAAAGAAAGGAATATTGTAGAGAAAAAAACCCAGTTTTTGCCATAATTCGTGATAAAGTAGATAGCCAAGAGATTAGATGCTGCTACAATTAGAAAATCTTCGCAAACGAGAATCGTGGAGAAGAACTCTGCTGGTTTATCTGTAAATCTTCTGGTTATCATCGCCCAGGTTTTTTTCTCACCGGCGGCATAAAGTACTTTTGTCTTATCAACACACAAAAAAGCAGTCTCTGAAGAAGTGAAGACGCCTATCAATAATACCAATATCAGTGACACCAAGATCAAAATCATATCAGAGCCCAGGAATATCACCAAAAAGGTATTTAAGAACGTCATTCAAGGTCACGATACCTAAGAAATTTTCATGCTGGTCGCGCACCACAGCAAAGTGTACACCTTTTTTTCTAAATTCAACAAGTAGTTCATCAATCGGCTTCGTGTTCAGAATAAAAAAAGGCTTGCGCACTAATTCCGAAATTTGCTGTTTTCTTGATGAACTGTTTAAAATTAAATCTTTGGCATACAACACGCCAATCACTTTGTTTGTGTCTTCAAAGACGCAAATACGAGAATGTCCGGTTTTTCTTATTATTTCCATAGCGTCTTCTACATTCTTACTCAAAACCAGACCCACAACATTGCATGCTGGTACCATAATTTCCTTAACCAATATTCTGCCAAATTTAAGCATTCTGTAACCTAATTGTTCTTCTGTCTCATCAAGGATTTTCAATTTTTTTGCCTCGGCCAACATCTTTCTAATATCCTCTTCACCGATATCCATCCCTTTCTTAGCAGGCAGAATCATATGCATAATTTTACTTGTGGCCCTTGTAAATGGTTTTGTAAGTTTATTTAGAAATCCAACAGCAAAACTCAAGTTCAAGCCAAAAAATTCGGCATTATTTAGAAAAATAGTTTTGGGGGTAATTTCTCCAAATAGTAGAAGAACAAATGTCATCAGAAATATTTCAAGTATGTAATAAAATGACGGCGCTAACTGATATCTTAGCAGTATTTGACTTATTATAATGGTTGCAACCGAAGAAGCACCTATGTTAACCAAGTTATTCAATAAAAGCAAGGTGGAAAGCGTCTTACCCGGATCTTCCTTTATACGCGAAAGTTCTCTTGCACCTCTTTTGTTTTCAAATAATAGTGTTTTTATGCGAAACTTGCTTATCGAGAATACTGCTGCCTCCATACCTGAAAAAAAAGCACTAAATATCATAAGAAACAGCATTAATAGAATATAGGATATCATAGTAGATAAAATGTCACAGAAGAGAAAATTTCTTCAGATAGTCTCTACACCTTCTGTCCATCAATTTTTCCGTCTTCTTGTCTTTATGATCATAGCCAATAATATGTAGTAAACCATGAATGAGATAATAGTAAAGATCACTTTGTACAATAACTGCATCAACAGAAACATATATCTCTCCGGTGCTGTCAAGATTAAAAGAAATAACGTTCGTTGTTTTATTCCGGTAAAAGAATTTTCTATTCAGATTTCTCAAATATTCCGCATTTGCAACAATTATATTTAATACTTCAAGATTTTCGTAGTGCTCTTTCTTGAGAATATGTTGGAGCAGTCTCACCGGGTCAATCTTTCCCAAAATTGCTTTATCGGTAAGATTAAATATGTTTATTTGGGGTCGGCTGATTTTCTTCTTCATAATCCACTCGTGGATGGAATATCCCCATTAATATGGGTAGAAAGGCAGTCTTGATTTGCTCAAGTTCAACGCGGTTTATCGGGCAATCATCAAGTTGTCCTTCATTGAATTTCTTATCGAAATTCTCCTTGAGAATTTTCTGCAATTTGCTTACTGTGATATTCTTCTCAGCACGTGCAGTTGCTTCTACAGAATCCGCAAGCATCACAATTGCCGCTTCTTTATTCTTTGGTTTGGGACCTGGATAACTGAATACATCCTCACTGACTTTTTCTGTAGAATGCAGTGCTTTGCGATAAAAACTTTCAATACGGGATGTTCCGTGATGCTCAGCAATTATGGATAGCAAATTTCTTGGCAACTTCATATCTTTTCCCATGTCATAGCCTTCCTTCACATGGGAGATTATGACAAGAGCACTCATCTGGGGTTTCAGATTGTCATGTGGATTTTTTTGTCCGATTTGATTTTCAATAAAATACTCAGGTTTCTTCAACTTCCCAATATCATGATAATATGCACCCACCCGGGCAAGGACCGGGTCTGCACCAATTGCAGTTGCACCAGCTTCTGCAAGATTTCCAACCACTACAGAATGATGGTATGTTCCAGATGCACGCATTGACATTTCCTTAAAAATCGGAAGATTCAAATTCCCCAACTCCAATAGCGTAAAATCAGTTGTAAAATCGAAAAGACGCTCAAGAACTGGCAAGAATATTGCCAGCGCAACAACACTTACCACACCATTTAATAATCCAGCGCTGATATGTATAACGTTAAAACCAGACCCCAACATATAACCTTCAATGAAGACTATCGCAACGATATTTGCGATACTTATGTATATCATTGGTCGAAACAGAAGATATCTACTTCTTATTGTATGAATTGAAAGACAGGCACTGACACCACTAACAAGCAGGAACAAAAATCCTGGCAAAGAATTATAAATAACACCAAAAATCGAGCTGCAGATAAGGGTAAAGAACAAACCTGCATATGAATTGAAGTATAAGGCAAATAGTGAAATGAAAAAAGCAATGGGTAGAAGATAGATTGTATTAGTCTCATGGGCTAACTTACCAATGCCAATATATACGATGAACAAAATAGAAGAAAAGATGAGATTCTTATTGTCCATGAAGTTGAAATTTGTTTGTCTATTGAAAGTCGTGAAAAAGAATAATAAACTGAAGAAAAAAACATTACGGAAAAGCAGTGTCCTGAATATCTGCCAGATTCCATAAGAAACATAGGTTCTTTCAAGTGCGGTGATTTTCTCAAGAGCTTCCCTGTTTATTCTTTTATGCTTTTCAATAATCAGTTCTCCCTTTAAAACTTCACCCTTTGTCTTCTTGACATTGGCGAAAACTTCATCAATACGTTCCTGGGTTTTTGTCTCATTGAATAAAATATTGGGTTTGATGAAGAATTTGACGAGTTGCCTATACTCAGGTGTTGAATTCTTTGTGATCAGACTTTCAACTTCAGCAATTGAATATACTTCATCAACAGACATCAGTGTTTCCTTGTTCCCTCGTATCACAATAATAATTCTGTAAGGTACTGATTTGTTCATAACAATCCCTTTTGAAAGATAGAAACCTATGTCTTTTAAGAGCCTTTTTAATGTGTATTTGTAATTGTTCCATAGCAAGTAACTAACAATATCTTTGGGAATTCCATAATCCTTTTGGATCAGATAAATTAATGTGTCTCTGGGATACTTATTTTTCAATGTATCAATCATTACCTCAAGGCGGCCAACATCATTTTCCAGATTTTTTGCAATATCAACATTGTAATCATAAATTGGCGGTATACGCTGTGCAATTTCATCCTTTTCTTCAGCTAATTCCTGATCCGTTTTTGGAACCGAAAAGTCATAAGGCGCAATGACATCCTCAGTTGAGATCTCCCCTTCTTTGAAGCTATATCTCTTACCACCAAATTGGGGCAGAAAAACAATATTCAAAAAAACGATTATGCCGACTGCTATTAGAAACTTACAAGGAATTCTTGTTTTCATAAGCCTTTATTATATCCTGAACAAGTTTGTGTCTCACCACGTCCTTTTCATTTAGATACACAAATTGAATTCCTTTGATGCCGGCAAGAAGTTGTTGTATTTCAACAAGTCCAGAAAGTACATTAGTCGGAAGGTCAATCTGAGTTATGTCTCCTGTAACCACTACCTTTGACCTCCACCCCATCCTGGTAAGGAACATTTTCATTTGCATGCCAGTAGTATTCTGGGCTTCATCCAGAATTATGAAAGAATCATTCAATGTCCTCCCTCTCATATATGCCAAAGGTGCAACTTCAATTACCTTCATATCAAGACACTTTCTGATACGGTCAAATGGCAGAAAATCATTTAACGCATCAAATAATGGTCTTAAATAGGGGTCTACCTTTTCTTCAATTGCACCCGGCAAAAACCCAAGCGATTCACCTGCTTCAACTGCGGGCCGGGTAAGAATGATGCGTTCCACCTTTTTCTCCATTAAATAGGAAACTGCCTTTGCCACACCCAGATAAGTCTTGCCGGTCCCTGCCGGGCCTATGCTTACAACGATATCATTTTCGTCAATTGATTTTACGTACTCTGCTTGTCCCGCACTCTTTGCGTGAATCTTTCTCTTAGGTGTAATAATCACACCAGGAGTTTCTGGTTCAACGCCATCGCTCTGTCTATTGAATGTAAATTGTTTAGGGTATGCCTTCAAAACTTCCTGAATAAAAATCCTTGCCTCTCTGACCTTCTCACCGGGTCCCTTCAAATATATGGTTTCATTTCTCATTACAATCGTGATACCGTATGTATTCTGCACATACTTCAGTAGTTCGTCCTGCATACCCAATACATATGCAGGATCATACCCAACAAGTGAAATCTCTGCTTTCAATGATTATCTTTAAGTATTAAGAGAGGGGCCTTTAAGACCCCTCTCAGATCAATTAGTCGTGTGGGATAGTCAAAACCTGTTTAGGATAAATCAGGTCTGGGTCTTTGATCTTATCCTTGTTTGCCTCATAGATCTCTGGCCATTTTTTGGCATCAGAATAAATTGACAAATAGGAAGCAATGAGGCCAAGACAGTCACCAGGTA
>JBDRWH010000088.1:0-7228 GCA_039802325.1 Caldifarciminota bacterium | reverse complement strand
TGTAAAAATCTCCAAAATTGTCTTCTTGACTATACATGAAAACCTCTTGGTGTTCTCCTTGGTTATTACTCGGTACTGGTTTCGCCAGGGTTAAACCAATCATATGATTATCTTCAAAGAATCTGTGAAATATGGAAAACTTTTCCTCAGGTCCCAAATAACGACAAACCTTTCTTCTTTCTGGCTTGGAGAAATAGCCTATGAGTATTTGAGGCATTACAATGATGCGGAGAAAAGATATTATGATTGGATAGATGACAAAGAAGTAGAAAATGAAACCCCTGCTGTTTATGAGAAAATAGAACTTTGTAAGAAAACCTACCAGAACATATACTACGAAAGAAATTGCCCAAACATTTATGATCTTGAAAAAAACACGACCTATCTGAGCATAATAGCACTGATTATATAGATCATAAAGATATTTAACTAACAATATCAGGAAGATAAGAAATATTAGTGTTGTTTCCTGATTTTGAATAAGATGAGTTCCGCTATGAAAACGCAGGAATTTTGCAAGTAGAAATGATATGACAATAGCACAAAGGTCTACGAGTACGAAGATTATTTTGAGCATAATTAACAAGGCATAACAATGACTCAGGTTTGGACTGCCCACTCTCTTATTCGGGCACAGGTATATTCAATTTCCTGCTTTGTCAATTCAGGAAACATTGGTAATGAGACAATTTCTTTAGCACATTCTTCTGAAACCGGGAAATCTCCTTCCTTATAGCCAAGATGTTTATACGCCTTTTGCAGGTGCAGGGGTATTGGATAGTGGATTGATGTGCCAATATGAGATTCTTTCAAAAAATTCTGGAATTTTTCTCTTTCGGGAACACGGACAACATACAGATGATAAATGTGCTTTGCATAATCCATTTCCTTTGGCGTTTTCAGATTCTCAATTCCACTTAATAGCTCATTATAATAGTATGCATTCTGCCTTCTGTCTTCGTTCCAATCATCAAGGTAATTTAGTTTAACATTAAGGATGGATGCCTGAAATCCATCCATCTTAAAATTCCAGCCCTCAAATTCATGGGTATATCTTTCTTTTTGTCCGTGGTCAATTATCATTCTAACTTTTTCAGCAAGTTCCTCTTTGTTGGTCAACACTATGCCACCTTGACCATAGGCACCCAAATTCTTGCTGGGATAAAAACTGAAAGCACCGAGATCACCGAGCGTACCTGTTTTCTTTTCTTTATACAATGCGCCGTGTGCCTGGGCTGAATCTTCAATTACTGCAAGGTTATATTTCTTAGCAATTTCAATAATCGCATCCATGTCTGCAGGTTGGCCATAAAGATGAACCGGAACAATTGCCTTAACATTCAATTTCCTTTCCTGATCTCTCAAAACACCTTTTTTCTCAACCCATTCACATTTTTTTTCTATATATTCTTTAATTTTGGCGGGGTCTATTGTATAGGAATCTTCTTTTATATCCACAAATATTGGAGTTGCTCCAGTAAAACTGATTGCCTCAGCTGTGGCAATAAATGTAAAAGGAACAGTTATCACAGCATCATGTTTACCAATGTCAAGTGCTTTTAAGGCAGCATAGATTGCACTTGTACCCGTAGAAATGCCAATTGCATATTTTGCACCACAATAGTTTGCGAAATTATTTTCAAATTCCTTTACCTTTTCTCCTGCCACAAATGCACAGGATTCAATAGTTTGCTTGATTGCTTCATCAATTTCATCTTTGATCATTTCGTATTGCCTTTTTAGGTCCATAAAAGGAACCTGCATCTAACCTCCTTACATTCTCCTGTTATCTTTCTTTTTCAATACACGAGCCGGGACCCCAGCGACAGTCGCGTTGTCTGGAACATCCTTTGTTACTACACTACCCGCACCCACAATGGCGTTTTCACCAATGGTAACGCCGCAAAGTATCGTAGCGCTCGATCCAATTGAGGCACCCCTTTTCACAAGTGTCGGAACTACTTTCCAATCAGCCTCAGTTTGCATGGAACCATCCGGGTTTGTTGCTCGTGGGTATTTGTCATTAATAAAAGTCACATTATGACCGACAAAGACATTATCTTCTATAGTGACACCTTCACAAATAAAGGTATGCGTGGAAATTTTGCAATTTTTGCCAATTCTCGCATTCTTCTGAATTTCCACAAATGTACCTATTTTGGTACCATCTCCTATTTCGCACCCATAAAGATTGACAAATCCAAAAATTTTTACATCCTTGCCCAACTTGACATTATTAATTATTTGATGATTATTCATTTTCTTTCAATTCTACAACACAGCCGTTGTTTTTTATTGATTTTTGAGCAGCACTCAGAATTTTGATAATTTCTAATCCAATTTTGCCGTTAGACAGAGGCTCGGTGCCATTCTTCATTGCATCCACGAATTCATTCACAAGCATAGAAAGGGGTTCAGTTGTGTCAAATTTGGGTGCATACATATCACCGGTGCGATACTGAACCAATGTTTTGTAAATTCCTTCTTTGCTTTTTATCTCAACGCCTTTGTCATATACTCTTATTTTCTCAACTGTTTCCATATCATCATAGACAATCATTTTCTGAGACCCGCCGATCAAAATTCTTCGCACCTTTACTGGTGCGAGCCAGTTCACATGGAAGTGGGCAATGCAATTATCCTCAAAGAACAATGTTAAATAGGCAATATCTTCTATTGTATTATAATGGCCAACCCCGATGGCAGATACTGCTTTTGGATTCTTATTTAAAAGATAAAGCATTATTGAAATGTCATGGGTTGCCAGGTCATATAGTACATTGACATCATGCTGGAATAGTCCAAGATTTACACGCACTGCATCAAAATAAAGAATCTTTCCGATTTCACCGGATTCTATTAATTGTTTTATTTTTCTAACCGCACCGTTATACATAAATATATGATCAACAATGATCTTTAATCCTTTCTCACGAACAAGCTCAAGAAGTTTCTTTGCTTCGTGAATAGTAACCGTAAAAGGCTTTTCCACAAGGATATGTTTATTATGTTCCAGAGCCATTTTGGCAAGAGGAAAATGCGCACTTGCCGGTGTAGCGATACAAACACCATTAATTTTCGGATTATTGAGGATATCTTCATAACTATCAACGATCTTAACAACCGGATATTGCTGACTGATATTATGCAACCTTTTTGCATCAATATCAAAGCAATAGACTTCACCCACTGATTTGTTATTGAGCAAATTCCGCACCAGATTCGGACCCCAATACCCAACTCCAATAACCGCAATCTTCATCTTTCTCCTTTATTTTGATTTTATTATATCAAAACATTTTAGAAAGTCAAGAACTTAAATCTGCATTATCCGTACAGAAAAAATAAGTTAAATTTCACTTGAGAAATTCAATCTTATGCAAAAAGATTCTCAAGGTAGTTTATACCACCTTGTTTTTCAGCTGGTCCTGTGATAACGAATCTATTTTGCTTATCTCGTAGTAAATCCGAATTGTCCCTATCTCTCCACCATTTAGAAATTTCAATGGGTTTTGCACACCATAAGTCCTTTTTTGATAGAGCAAAATTTAAGAACTCATAATAGTATTTTTCAACTTCTTTGCTAAAATAGTCAGGATGAACGATGATTAAAGCAAGTCCATGCATTCTCTCAATCCACTCAATCTTATTTCGCCAGATACTAATATCCTTTTGTCCGAGAATTTCATAGAGAGTATGGTCCTGGGGCATTGTTACAGGCAACTCAACAAGATTACCTAAGAAAAAAGGAAAAATGGACAGACATCCACCGGGTTGTGGTCCAAAGGGGTCAGCATCAGGAAAAGAGGAGTCATATTGAAACGGTAATTCTTGTAGCCATTTAACATTTCTTAAAAGGGAAGGGGAACGGAAACCTCTGGCATCCCACTTTTCAACATAATACTTTATCCTTTCTTTTCGTTCATTGAATACGTGCCTTGAATTGAATAATTTACCATCATGTCTTAATCCATGGATACCGACTTCAAACCCTTGTTCTTTTAATTCCTTTATTAGATTATCTGAAACCAAATATTTTTCACCTACAAAATACCATGCAGAACGCAAACCGAACTTCTTTTCAATTTCACAGATCTTATTGATTTTTCTTAAACCTTCTTTAGTTTCTACATCATGGGTCAGACATAGAGCAAAATTGTTATTATTGGGCCAGTACCAGATAAAAGGAATACCTTTGTCCATATTTTTCAGTATTTCTCTTTTAAAATCTTCAAGATAGGTTTCAATTGGCCAGTGGGGAAAATCATTTCTTATGTACCTTGCTTTTATTCTCCGCAAGGAGATTTGCAGAACACGGGGAATCAAAAATTTTACAGCATAAAAAAGTTTGAGTTTCCTGTCATATTTTTCATTTTGATATTCTTCAAAAAGAAATTTTGCAAAATCAGTTTCAAAAGGTGTGAAGAAAGCTTCGTGTTCTCTTGATACTTTCCAGAATCTTATTAACTCGCCCATATTAGCCAAAGTATTTATATAGCAAATTTCCCGAAATCCTTAATATCGATATAGGCATTTTTCTTAAGACTGAACTTGCTATTCTATATTTGTTGCTACTTTCTTTGGTAGCACTGGCACCCTTAATTTCGGGCCAATAATAATAGGGCAAATCTATTTCTTCAGCACCCCAGTGTTTCTTATAAGCCATTAAACCGTGATTGTCAGGTGAAGTCCTGCCTAAATCAAGAGTCTTATAACCATTTTCTACTGCCCATTGGATTGCATGCCATAAAATCAAATGATTGGGTTGATACTCAAGGTAATTCGCATCGGATGCGTTGAATTTATGATATATTGTATTTTTAAAGGTAAAAAATATGCTGGCACCTATGGGTTTTCTATTGTACTGGGCAATCAACAAAAAACCAAGTCCCTGGTTGAAGATCTCAGTTAAAATATTCTTAAAAAACCGATAAGGTTGAGGTATAACACCGTGTTTCCTTCGTGTGAGCAGATTGAGTCTATAAAAAATCTCCATATCAACAGACTTAACACTCTTAACTATCTTGATACCATAACGCTGTGCTTTTTTGATCGGATATCTTATTGATTTTTGTTTGAAGTTTTTCCAGAGTACATCCAGCTCACAGTCAATATTCAAACGGAATAATTTATAATAACTGTAAGGTTTAAAATCAAATTTTTGTGATAAATCAATATTACTGCCTCTGATTTCAATATCATTTACTATACCTTCCTGACTCATTTCCATGAGTTTTGAAATATCATTTTCTAAATCTTTATGCGTGTTGAATAATGGTTTGCACTCATCAGTGAAAGGTAAACAGACAAGGCGGGTATGTCCAAAACCATTTTTCACGAGAAAAAAGGGTATTCCTGCCCTTATTATTCCATCAACTTCACAAACAAGAAAAGATGGTTCATATCCATAAGTATTTTGAATAACCCTTGCCCAGTTTGAAGTATGGAAGATGGTTCCGTCAGGATGTTGATGAACGAATGCATCCCAACGGTTGTCTGGTAAAGAAATGATAGAAAGAGTTGATGCCATATTTATTTTGGTTCAGAAACAGCTGCGCGGCGGTAAATTTCTGCGGAAACAAAATAGAAAATAAAGGAAGCAGCGTCAAACCGCCATACCGGGTGATATAATGGTCCAATGAACAGATAATAGAAAATCATGCCTGGATAAGCAGTTTTCAATATGTTGAACAATTTGCTTGGATTGTTATTGTTGGTAAGTACTCTTTTTCTAATATTAAGCAGGAGTACAATCAGTATTGAATAATAAAGTATTAACCCCACTATACCAACATCCAATATCGTAGAGGCAATTTGATTCGGTGTGTCCTTTGTATTTGTCACAACCTGTGTTATTCTGCCAGGTCTACCGAAAAAATTGCCGACTAAACTCGAGCCGGGTCCCTCACCAAATATAAAAAATGTATTATTAGTTTTTACTTCTTCCCAGACCTGTAACAAAATTCCCAATCTGTATGCTGAGTACTTAGTTTCTGTAGCAACCTCACCTTCAAGTGTCAAGTAGGTTGTCTGAAGGATGGTGGCGATATTACGTCCATGTAATTTCTGCCAGTTAGTATAGAATATTTGGAAGAAAATGACTCCGATCAACAATGCAATAAATATGACCGAATATTTCTTTACTCGAGTCTTAAATGGATAAAAATAGAAAGTCACTAAAATAGTCATTGGTAACCAGATTACGATTGATTTAATTTCGCCAAACAGCGCGAACAAGAATAATAGAATAATCCCGAGGATGTGCCATAATGTAAAGCGGGTATTTAAGCCATGTGCCACGATAATAGATGAAGCATAGATACCATAAATTCCGAGGTTTGTTGTTCCCCACGCACCAAGGGACCAGGTGATATCGTCTCCGGTAATACCAAGGGCATAATGCCTATAAAGAACTTCAGGGATTTGAATGAAAATCAGAAACAGAAACAGAACTACAAATTTTTGTGCAGTCTTTTCTTCCCATTCTATGTTGATTAAGAGAATATAGAAAAGTGGATATCGCAAGTAAACAGCAAGATACCCTATTGTTTCAATCCAGGAGGTGTCATTTATAATTGCTGAGACCGCAGTGAAGAAAACAAAAAATGCAATTACAGGCAAGATTTTTCCAACGGTCATGGTTTTGAAAAGATTCCTACGCCTTAATATTTCAATAAGAATTACGATAGGTATTAAAACGATTGTGAACCATCTAATAAACATGTAATTTTCCAATAGTCTACCTGCGGATGTTTGTTCAGGAAGATACCAGATTAATGGAAGAAGAATCAATGGTAATTCATTCCACTTCCTTATAAAAACAATCAACATGAATATAGCAATGATAAGTCCTATCATTAACTGCAGGAAAGATGTGAAATTCATAATTGCCTCCTCGCTAATTGATGATGGCAATCGATATAGATATTTTTCTGTTTAGACCAATTATATTCTTGGTATCTCATCCGCGCCCTTTTCGCCCCCTCTAATGCAATGTCATAGTGGAACATAATCCATTCAATATGCTTTGCAATCTCTTGAGGCTCAGACGGGGTATAAAAGAATAGCTCATCGTTATGAAAAAAATCTTCAACTGCCTTTACTGACGAGCATATCACCGGAATACCTAAAGCGATGTATTCAAATAACTTGTTAGGCAACAGATAATCGCTCAATACCGAGACAATTCCTATATCAGCATCCATTAGAACCTCGGCAATTTCTTCAA
>JBDRWH010000087.1:0-7259 GCA_039802325.1 Caldifarciminota bacterium | reverse complement strand
TTATTGAATTTAACCTTAGTTTCCTGCTTTTTTGAATATGAGCGTCTGCCTGCTTCAAGTGCGGCAAGAACAGTGATAATCTTTGCCCTGCCCAAACCTGGAATCTTTAGATTTTCAATTTCTTTTGCGGTTTTTTCCGCGAGTTTTTTTAAACTTCCTACCCTTGATAATACCTCTTTTGCAAGGTCAAGTGCGGAACGATTCTTTACACCCTTGCCAATGACAATTGCCAGAAGTTCTGCATCACTTAAAACATAACTTCCCTGTTCATAAAATCTTTCCCTTGGTCTTTCATTCTCGGGCCAGTCTTTGATCTTCATTGCAAGACTTCGTTGAGCATTGATTACGCAGATTAAAAAGAGATTGCGCAGATATTGTGAATCACTTCATCAAGGTTGCCCTGATCACAAATCCTGCAAGGGTGATAGAAGATGTCGCCATAAGTTTTATTAAGATATTCAAAGAAGGACCAGAAGTATCCTTGAATGGGTCACCCACGGTATCACCGACGACCGCTGCCTTATGCTCTTGTGAACCCTTACCACCTAAATTCCCTTTTTCAATATATTTTTTGGCATTATCCCAGGCACCACCGCTATTTGCCATCATCAAGGCAACGACAAATCCAGATATTAAAGCACCAGCAAGTATGCCTACTACACCACTCGGTCCTAAAAAGATGCCGACGATGAGCGGCGAAAGTATCGCTAATAGCGAAGGCAGTATCATCTCTTTCTGGGCTGCCTTTGTGCAGATACTCACCGCATTGGCATAGTCTGGTTTTGCCTTTCCTTCCATCAAGCCTTTTATCTCTTTAAACTGGCGTCGGACTTCTACAACAATCATTCCTGCTGCCCTGCCAACTGCCTTCAATGTCAGGGAGCAAAATGCATATGGCATCATTGCACCGATAAATAATCCAGTGATAACCGCAGGATTGGTAATTCTCAAATCCAGTTGAACTCCCGCGAGTTCAATCTGGTCACGATATGCTGCAATGAGTGCTAAGGCGGTCAATGCTGCAGAACCGATCGCAAACCCTTTACCAGTTGCGGCGGTTGTATTTCCAAGGGCATCAAGTGCATCGGTCCTTTGGCGGACCTCAGGCGGTAATCCAGACATCTGGGCATTGCCACCGGCATTATCAGCGACCGGGCCATAGGCATCTGTGGCAAGGGTAATACCAAGGGTTGAGAGCATTCCTACAGCAGCAAGGGAGACGCCGAATAACCCCAAATTCGGATTGTGCAAACCGCCACTCAGATAATAGGCGCATAAGACTGCAACAACCACGGCAATCACTGCAGGTGCGGTGGAGAGCATTCCTACACTAATGCCATTAAGAATCACGGTTGCCGGACCGGTCTTTGAACTATCTGATATACTCCGAGTCGGTGAATAATTATCTGAAGTAAAAAATTCAGTATTAAATCCAATAAATACACCCGCGGCAAGTCCGGCAAGGATCGCCCAGTATAATCCGAAATAATCAGGAAGGAGATATTTTATCACAATCGCGGAAATTATTGCAATCAAAATACTTGAACTCCATATTCCGCGACGCAAGGCAGTCAATAATGCGGCCTGGGTTGCATCTTCTTTTGTACTCACCAGAAATGTTCCAATGATTGAGCAGAGCACACCAACTGTTGCCATCACCTGCGGGACAACCACACCTTGAATGCCGAGACCTGCAGCAACCGCCAGTGCCATTGTGGCGATGATTGAACCGACATAGGATTCATACAAATCTGCACCCATTCCTGCGACATCACCCACATTATCACCCACATTGTCCGCAATGACTGCGGGATTGCGCGGGTCATCTTCAGGAATCCCTGCCTCAACCTTACCCACCAAATCCGCACCAACATCAGCTGCTTTGGTGAATATGCCACCACCAACACGGGCAAATAATGCCTGGAAAGATGCACCCATACCAAAGCAAATCATTGTTGATGTGATATTTTGTATCTTCTGCGCCTCGGGTAGATTTCTATAAATCCAGTTCAATAATACAAACCAGATGCTCAGATCTAATAGACTCAAGCCCACGACCACAAAACCCATTACACCACCCGCTGCAAATGCCACCCTTAGACCACTATTCAAACTCTGTCTTGCTGCATTGGCAGTCCGTGCTGAAGAGGCAGTAGCCTGTGTGAGTCCAATGAATCCAGACAATCCAGAAAAGAAGCCACCGGTAATAAATGCAAATGGGACATAAATTGGAAGCATACGATTCAATGCTATGATCAACAAAATTACAAAGACTACAGCAAAAAAGATTGTAACAACGCCATATTGTCTTTTTATATATGCCCTTGCTCCTTCCCTTACTGCCCGGGCAATCTCACGCATCACATCGGTTCCTTCATCAAATTTCCTCACACTCAAGGACAGATACCAGGCAAACAATAGCGCCAATACAGAAGCAATTGGCGTAAGCCAGAATAATGGATGCATCAAACCTCCTTTTTGTTCGGATATTAGATTGTTTAATGAACAATATTATACGAAAAAAAAATTAGAAATCAAGACGGTTAGTTAAATTTTCTTGACAGGTGTTTCAAATTCAATATAATCGCTTATGAATATTGAGAAACTTTATTCCCGTTATCAGAGTATAATACACGATTTTAAGGATTTCATTGATTTTCTATACAGACCCCAGAAATTATCCATTAGATTAAATACGCTGAAATGTAAACCCGAGACAATCTTGAATTTACTCAAAGATTTCAGACTGACCCAATTGAAATTTTATAAAGATGGTTATATAATTGAAAATGGATACGGAATTGGCAACCACTTCACCCATCAGTTAGGTTTGATATATATTCAGGAAGTTGCATCTATGATACCCGTGATAATTCTTGAGCCAAAACCAAATGACATTATACTTGACCTGTGCGCTTCACCCGGTTCAAAAACAACACAGATTGCACAGATTATGGGAAACAAAGGAGTAGTAATTGCCAATGAAATTGTCTATAAAAGAATATCAAGCCTTATCCACAATGTTAAAAAATGCGGATTGTTGAATGAAGTAATTGTATCTTTGCCCGGCGAAAAGATTGGTGATGTTCTGCCTAATTATTTTGACAAAATTCTGCTTGATGCACCCTGTTCTGCTGAAGGCACAGTGAGAAAATCAAAAAAGGTGCTCTATCACTGGGGTATCAAAAATATTCAAAAAATGTCTCATATCCAGAAGGGACTTATTGTTTCAGGATTCAGGGCATTGAAGCCTGGCGGCACAATGGTTTATTCCACCTGCACAATTGCACCTGAAGAGAATGAAGGTGTAATTGATTATCTTCTTAAAAAATTCCCTGAGGCAGAAATTATGCCGATAAATATACCCAATTTCAAAGTTCGTGAAGGCATTAATTCATGGGAAAAACAAAACTATGATCCACGAATAAAACAATGCATAAGAATCCTTCCCCAGGATAATGATACTGCCCCATTTTTTGTAGCAAAACTAACAAAACGCGGGGTCCCGCAGTTGCGTCCTGGGTATCATGGGAAAATTGAATTTCAAAGAAAAGTAATTGATCTATATAGGAAACAATTTGGAATTTCAAAAGACCAATTTGCTGATTACGCTGTTTATCAGAAACAGGATACTTATTACATAACGACTCCAGAAGCTTATTCCTTTTTTGAAATTGCCGGAATTAGAAAGGGGTTAGAGATTGGCAGAATATACGAAAATAATCTTAAACCTGACAATGACTTCATCCAGATTTTCGGCAATGAAGCACAAGAAAATATAGTAGAAATCAAAGAGTGGGAATTGAAAAAATTATTACGGGGTGAAAGTATAAAAAATCAAAATGGAACAGGTGAATTTTTGATTGTGAAATACAAGGGTATTCCTATCACTATCGGGCACCGGAACAATGACGAAATAAAATCATCTATAAAACCAGCAAGAAGAATTAAATAAGAATCACTATCAGAATTATTTAAACGTTTGCATTGACACATAAGAATTATTGAATATAATGTTTTGCTGAGGGATGTAAGGGAAGTGCTGTGAACTCTGAACTAACTCAGAGAAGAAATCAGCCGCAGTCGCCGCTACTGTGAAGCCTGTGAAGTACTTAGCCAGAGAACCACTGTCCAGAAATGGATGGGAAGGTGGCTAAGATGGGACAAGCCAGGAGACCTATCCCCAGCAGATTAACCCTGTTAGAAAATCGGGTTATTATAAATGATATAGCCAGTCACAAAACTACATTAGTAGTACGCAATCGCTGTGTTTCAAAACTGACTGGCAGTTTCTAACGGGGTGAAGGGAGTCCTTCGGACGAAAGGAGGAATAAAATGATTCCCTTACTCACATTATTCTTCATATTAAATCAGGTTTACGAGGTTGAAGGCGTGGTTGTTACTGCCGCACGATATCCTGCATCGTTAAAAGATATCTGTACAGGTACGATTGTCATTGATAAAGAAACAATTGAGAACAACCGTCCTTCAAATCTTGGCGAACTGCTAAAAAATCTTGCGGGTATTGATATCAAGGATTATGGAAGCCCCGGGTCTGTATCAAGCATCAGTATCAGAGGAACTCCAAGTTCAGGTGTTATCGTGCTTTTGGACGGCATCCCTCTAAATTCCATGCAAACAGGAATTGCGGATATCAGTCTTATCAATGTTGATGATATTGAGCAAATTGAAATAATAAAAGGACCGGTCTCAAGCCTTTACGGTGCCAATGGTATTGGGGGTGTGGTAAACATAATAACCGAACACAATTCCGGTTCATCAATTGCAGGTGCAAAGATAAGACACGCGCAAGGTGCCTTATTAAAAGACTATCATGTTTCTGAATATGCTCTAAAATACACAATTCCTTCTGAACACTTGAATTATAGAATAACCGGCAAGAAGACATCTCTTGCTGGTGGTAGAACAAACAACGACCACACAGGATTTTCTTTAGATAACCACATTGGCTACAAGCACGCTGATTTTGCGGTACAATTCAGAACCCTCTTGAATCATAGAAACTACGGTCTGCCCGGACCCCAGCCATTGATTGATAGTCTGCACACTGTTCCTTATCTTGGTGACAGCACATCAAGTTCAAGGTTTGATAATCAAAAAGACAATATCTGGTTAAATGACCTCTCAATGAATCTTCATATCCTGAGAAATCTCACCATAAATAGTTCACTCTTCAGCAACCTGACGAATAATCAATATCATACTGAATATTTTTTCTGGGATATTGTAAGAGAAGACTATGATTATTCATTAATCACGCTTGGCTCTAACAATTCTCTTCTATGGGAATGGGCAAATGATAAGTTGATCTTCGGATTTGATTTTCGTTATGATACATTAAGAGCAGAAAAAAAATCCTTCCAGACCGGTGACACACTCTGGTTTGCACAAGGTCAAAACTATGGCTACTGGATTTCAATCGTGAAAAAATTCCTGAATCGCTGGACTGCAAATTTGGGACTAAGGTATGATATGAATTCATCTTATGGCAATTTTCTTTCACCATCATTGGGTATAGTTTCAGAGATTAATCAAAAACTATGGCTAAAATTATCAATAACAAGGGCTTTCCGGGCACCTGGATTCAATGACCTCTACTGGCCTGTTTATGGAAACAAAGACCTGAAACCAGAATATGGTAATGCCTATGAAATGCGCATTGAGTCTTCACCGGTTCACAATTTATTTACAGGTTTTTCAGTATTTTTGCGCGAGATAAATGACCGAATTACCTGGCTTCCCACCAAAGAAGGTTTATGGAGACCACAGAATGTAAACTACATTAGAATCGCGGGTTTGGAAACTGAGATTCATACACAACTAACAGATAATTTGAAGGTTGGTTTTGATGGCACTTATCTATTTGCACGCCAGAAAAATAGGGAACTGATTTACTACGATTTTATGACATCTGAAATGCAGTTTCAGGAGAAAGAAAGAAAATCCGCTTTCATACCTTCCCTGACACTATCAGTGAAATTTGATTTTAACTTGAGTCATAATTTGTTTTTGAATCTGAGCACTGACTACACATCAACAAGGTTGAATTACTATGAAAACTGGTCTAATCTACCTGTTATCACAATGGATACAAAGAAATTGAATCAATACTATCTTGTGAATCTGAACCTGCGCAGAAAATTCTTTGAACATCTTGCGCTAATTTTTGGCGTTAAAAACCTATTTGATACTGCTTATGCAATTCAATTTGGTAATAGCATTTATGATAAAGACTATCCAATGCCGAGAAGAACAATCTTTGGTGAAATGACATGGGATTGAGTGAAAATTGGTTAAATTGTCAAATAACGATTTACACTTGCGAATTCTTCTTTTGAGCGAACCTTGACTCTTGTTCGTTTTTGATTATAATAGATAGCCATAACAAGGAGCAATAATATGAAGGAATATAAGAATTTTATTAACGGGAAATTTGTTGACTCAAAATCAGGCAGGACCTTTGAAAATAGAAATCCTGCTAACTGGGACGAGTTAATTGGTATCTTTCCTAAGTCAAATGTTGAAGATTTGAATATGGCGATTGATGCGGCAAAAAAAGCATATCCAAAATGGCGGGCAGTGCCGGCACCCAAGAGAGCCGAGATAATGCGCCGTGCTGCTGAGATTATGATTGAGAAAAAAGAGGAAGCCGCAAGATTGATGACCCGGGAAATGGGCAAGGTAATAAAAGAAACAAGGGGTGATTATCAGGAAGGCATTGACACAGCATTGTATGCCTCAGCCCAGGGTAGAAGATATTTTGGTTATACAGTTCCTTCGGAATTGCCAAACAAGATATGTTTTACACGCAGAGACCCACTTGGTGTATGGGGTCTTATCACGCCCTGGAATTTTCCAGTGGCAATTCCTTCCTGGAAAATATTTCCCTGTATCTTAAGTGGAAACACAGCAGTCATAAAACCTGCAACTGATACACCTGCATCCGCTGGAGAATTGGTCCAGGTATTGCATCAGGCAGGACTACCAGAAGGTGTATTGAATATTATTTATGGTGGTGGTGGAGAGATTGGTGAAGCGATATTAAATCATCCAGATATTGTCGGCGTCTCTTTTACTGGTTCTTCAGATATTGGCAGACGCATTGGTGAAGTCTGTGGTAAAACTCTAAAGAGGTGTTCATTAGAGTTAGGTGGAAAGAATGGACAGGTCGTGCTGGCTGATGCCAATTTAGAACTGGCAATTGAAGGAGTTGTATGGGGCGCATTCGGTACAACTGG